>CAZTOS010000053.1:0-16005 GCA_964615185.1 uncultured Thermococci archaeon | reverse complement strand
GTCTGGAAGATGAGAGGAACCTCACATTCAATGAAGAGGCATCCATTTGATATAACGGACAGGGGAATAATTGTTTACCATGATAAGATACTGAAAAGAGGTAGGATTTTAGATCTGTGAGGAGGTGATGGAGATGACGATTGAGGTTCCACTTAACCCTCTTGGAAGACAGGAGATTCACCAGCTTGAAAGCATACTCTTATTTGCAACGCTTTTCAGACCAGAGGTAATTGAGCTTATCAAAGACCCAGCCGAAAGGCTGACATGGGTTGATAGCTTAGCAGTTGCCGCTGGTGCCATTGCGAGAGAAAAGGCTGGAATGACGGTTAGCGAGATTGCAAGGGAGTTAGGAAGAACTGAGCAAACAATCAGGAAGCACCTCAAGGGCGAAAGCAAAGCTGGACAATTAGTTAGAGAGACCTATGAACTGATCAAGCAAGGAAAGCTTGACGAGCTCATTAAGACAATTGAGATGATTGAGAAAGGCGGACTGAAAGAGGTAATCGCTAAGGAAGAGTATGAAAAGCTGATGGAAGAGTACGAGAAGCTTAAGGAAGAGCTTGAGAAGATGAAGCAGACCGTTGAATTGGGAAGCTTGGAGAAGGCGAGAGAAGAGATTGAAAAATTAAAGAGAGAGCTTGAGGAGACAAAGGCAGAACTTGAGAAGGTCAGGAAGGAGAAGAAGGAGTTAGAAAAGCAGCTGAGCGAGGCAAAAGTTAAGCTTATGGAATTGCAGGCGAAAAGAGTGGATGAAGCTAAGATTAAGGAGCTTGAAGAGAAGCTTAGGCTCAAGGAGGAGGAAATAGAAAAGTTAGAAAAAGTTGCCAAGGAGCTAACATTGGCAAAAGAGGAACTTGAGAAGAAGGTTGAAGAGATGGAGGGCTTAGCTGATGAACTCAGGAAGGAAAAGGAAGAACTCCAAAAGAAAGTTGAGGAACTAAGCAGAGAGAACGAGGAACTTAAAAAGAAAATCGATGAGCTTGAACCGTACAAGATCAAGTTTGAAGAACTTAAAGAAAAGATTGAAAGGCTGAAAGAAGAAATTGAAAAGCTCCTGGAGTGACTCTTATTTTTTATTTTTTCTATCGAGTTTTTCTTCCCATGTTAGGATCATGTGTGTAAATGTGTTGTCTTCCTCTTCAATGCCCCTCTTGACCTCTGAGACGTGAGCATATTCTGCTTTTATTGTGTCAAGAATGTAATCAACGGCTTTTTCTGGATCAGCCTTTTTTCCACAGGTGTAGACGTCTATGGCAGCGTAACCTTTCTCAGGCCATGTGTGGATTGATATATGGGATTCCGCAACAATCACCATGCCACTGACCCCTGTAGGCGAGAACTTGAAGAAATAGCTTGCCTTGACTTCCATATCTCCGACTTCTGCAGCCTTTAAAAAGATCTCTCTTATTTTGTTAGCGTCACTCAGAATTTTGGGATCACAGCCTGAAGCCTCAACAACATAGTGATATCCTATGGTGTCCATGAACCTCACCTACATAAACTTTAAGCTTCCACTTTTTAAATTTGAGTGCCGAGGGCAAACTTAAATACCACATACTTTTAAAATAGTTTCGCCGAAGTAATGGAAAAGATAAAATGGACATCTTAAAATTATCTAAGAGGTGGAAGGAATGATCAAAGACAAACTTAAAAAGCTCACAGAAATTGAGACTAAGAAAATGATAATTTATCCCTTAGCAGTCTTTTTTGTAGCAGTCTTAATTCTGGCAGTTCACTTCCCCCAGCTTGGGATTGACCTCAAAGGTGGAGTCGTTGTAACTGCCTACGGGGTGGAGGCGAATCCAGATGATGTTGCAAAGTACTTATCCCACCAACTTGGAATTGACGTTAGAGTGGAGAAATTCACGGGAATTGGGAAAGAGAGCAGCGGAATAAATGTTTATGCTCCTGCCGAAGTCGCTCCTGAAAAAATAAGGGAAGCTCTCAAGCAACTCTTCCCAGATGCAAAGTATGCAATATCTGAAGTTCGACCAACTTTTGGAGCAATGGCAAGAGAACAAGGAATAAAGGCAATTTCATTGGCATTCCTTGGGATGGCGGTTGTTGTTTTCTTGTTCTTCAGAGTTCCAGTTCCATCATTCACAGTCATATTTTCAGCTTTTTCGGATATGGTAATAGCCTTAGCCTTAATGAGCATCTTTGGCATTGAATTAAGCCAAGCAACGATTGCCGCTTTACTAATGCTCATAGGTTACTCTGTAGATAGTAACATTCTTCTGACGACTAAGCTGCTCAAGAGAAAAGAAGACACGGTTGAGGAAGCGTATTTTTCAGCTGTTTCAACAGGTTTTACAATGAGCACAACAACTTTAGGGGCTTTGGCTTCACTCTGGCTATTCTCAACAGCTAAGGTTATTGATGAAATTGCAATAGTTCTTATCTTTGGTTTGCTTGCAGACTTCATGAACACATGGATCTTAAATGCGGGCGTTTTAAGATGGTTTATAGGGAGGAGAGAGGAAAAAGAAAAGCGGAAATCTTCTGGAACCTCTAAGGCTCCAAAAACTTCCAAAAAGAAAAGGAGGGGTAAAAAATGAACTGGAAAAAACTCTTCCTTAACTGGAGAGTTCTACTACTCACAATATTCATAATTGGTTCAATAGCATCCCTTTTGGCATATGGGTTGACTTTTGGTCTGGATATAAGTGGTGGAACCGCTATCACAGTTAAACTCGAAAAGCCGGTGGATCAAAGTACTATGGAACAGGTTAAAATTTCTCTTGAGAAAAGGTTGAATCAGCTTGGTGTGAAGGATATCAAAGTTGAGCCTTGGGGTAATCAGTACCTCATTGTAAAGGTTGCCGGTGTAACAGAAGAAGAAGCAAGAAGTGTGAAAGAAACCATTGAGAGGCAAGGTGTATTCTATGCAGAGTTTGAGGGAGTTATATTTGCAACTGGTGAAGACATTGTTCAGGTGTTTCCAATCCACATAGAGCCAAAAGGTACGTATTATGAGTGGTCTGTCCCATTCAGAATATCAAAACAGGCAGCAGAAAAATTTGCAGGATTAGCCAAAGGTAAGGCTGGGTATCCTGTTGACATGTTTCTTGACCCACCTGTGAATTCTCTCTTTGTGGTCTCCCAGGATGGCTATAACCTTATGACAACAGATTTTAAAGCTGAAGCTCCAAATGCCATGTCTCTTCCCGAGAGAATCAAGAAGGCTTTTAATATTGACACCATTGCATACACAAACCAAACTATCGACGAGATGGTGAATCTTGCAAAAGATAAGGAACTCGTTGTTCTTGTAGGTGTTGATAAAACCCTTAAGGATGAGCTTGAAGCAAGGGGAATAAAAGTTAGGTACTTTAAGCCACAACAGGGGGAGAGTTTAAAGAACGTGATAACGAGAGCACTTGGACTGTATGGACCCTACTCCTTGGGATCCGGTCTTGCCCAGGGAATACCTCAAACAGATGTCAGGATTACAGGTACTGCACCAAATCAGTATCTTGCTCAGCAGGAGGCTCAAGTGATTGCAGTTGTTTTGAGCAGCGGTTCTCTCCCCGTAAAAGTCTATGTTGAAGGTTCTCAGTATATTTCACCAGAACTTGGTGAGAACTTCAAGAGACAAGTTTTGATAGCGGGAATAGCGGCTTTAATAGTTGTTGGACTTATAATCTGGATTCACTACAGGAAGCTTAAGATAGCAATACCTGTGACATTTACAAGTCTGAGTGAAGTCATCATAATCCTTGGAATTGCTGCATTGATCAAATGGAATCTTGATCTTCCGAGCATTGCAGGAATAATAGCAGCCATAGGAACAGGAGTTGATCAGCAGATAGTTATAACTGATGAACTCTTGGGAAGGAAAGGGAGAGAAAAGATCGTCAAGAGAAGTAGCATACTCAAGAGAATGGGTAGGGCATTTTTTGTCATATTGGCATCGGCAACGACAACAGTTGTAGCAATGAGCTTTCTCTTCAAGTTCTTCGTTGGAGGACTGAGAGGATTTGCATTTACAACAATACTTGGTGTCATGATTGGAATACTGATAACGAGACCAGCGTATGCGGAGATAGCAAAGTTACTCATAGGGGAAAAGAGGTGATTGGATGTTCGTCGTAATAATGGGTGCAGGCAGAGTTGGTTATCTGGTTGCAAAAATGCTCGAGGCAGAAGGTCATGACGTCACAATAATTGAAATGAATAAAGAAAGGGCCAAGGAGCTTTCCCTTTTAATTAATGGTCTTGTTATTGAAGGTGACGCAACTGACCAAAAGACACTTGAAGAAGCAAATATAAAACAGGCCAATGCTTTCGCGGCGTTAACTGGAAGGGACGATGCAAATCTCTTTGCATGTATTTTAGCAAAGCACTTGAATCCAAAAGTTACAACCATCTTAAGGGTCAGCAATCCAAAGAATAAAGAGGTCTTTGAGAGAGTTGAAGACCTCAAAAGATACTTTGACTTCGTTATAAGCCCTGAGGAAATAGCGGCGAATTATATTTTCAGAAGTATAGTTACTCCAGGATTTGATAGAGTACTGTTCCCCAAAGAAGGGGCTGAGATTGTTCAGTTCCAGATTGATGAGAACAGCGAGGTTGCTGAAAAAGTTGTAAAAGATCTTGGTCTTCCAAAGGATTCCCTCATAGTTGCGATTTATGATGAGAAAGGCAATTTAGTTATACCATCTGGTGATACAAAACTTCCAAAGAAAGGACAAATTGTAATATTTGCTAAAAATAATGCACTTAAAGAAATCAAGTCTCTTATTGAAAGGAAAAAGAGTGAGGAATAACTCTCTATTCTTAAATTCTCCTTTCTTTTTTCGACATAATGTCATATTCTACGAGCATAAACTATTTAAACCAAGTAGAGTAGCCAAAAATGTACCTCATTTTCATCAATCACTGGGAGATGATACTCATGGAGGAAATTATTAAACAAATCGTTGAGGCTGAAAAAGAATCTGAGAAGCGGATTGAAAGAGCAAAAGAAGAAGCAAAACTTATTGTTCAGAAAGCAAGGCAAGAAGCAAAAGAACTTGAGAGCAAGATAATCGCTGAAGCTAATGAGCAAGCAAGAGTAATTATTGAGAACAAGAGAAAAGAGGGTGAGATTGAGGCAAATAAGCTCCTTAAAAAAGGAGAGATGGAGCTTGAAGAGCTTAAAGTTAGGGCGACTGAAAATTTTGGAAAAGCTATTGAAGAAGGTATAAAACTCATAAGAGGGGGCTGAAATGTTTAAGCCCGAAGAAATGGTCAAGATCGAGCTTATAAGTATCAACAGATATAAGGATGGGCTTCTAACATATCTCCATGAGGAAGGTGTTGTTGAAATTAGAGAGTTTGAAGTTAAAATTGCTCAAAAAGATGTTCCTAATGAGTTTTATCGTAAGGCAACTTCTTACAGCATTGGGATTTCTCGTCTGGTAGATTTCCTCAGGACATATAGGGAAGAGGAAAAGGGAGGGATTAGGGATTTCTTCTTTCCCCCCATAAAGGCTAAAAAAAAGTATAAGTACAGAAGCATTGAGGAACTTGTTAAAGAAGTTGAAAAATTTTTGGATAAGGTGGAACCCAAGATAAAGCAGATCGAGGGTAAAATAAGCTCTATCAATACAGAAATAGAGAGGATAAAAAACAGCATTGAGGTGCTTGAGCTTCTATCTGCCTTGGACATTGATATATCCTACTTAAGGCCTACTAAGAGAGTTGAAATAGCAGTTGGATTTGTGGACAGGGATAAATACACTCCTCTTATCGAAGAGCTAACAAAAACTCTGGAAGGAAAAGTAGCTTATGTTTCAAAAGAAATAAAAGCTAGGTATTTGGTTGTGCTTGCTGTGCTTAGAAAGGATTATGACAGAGCAAATCCAATACTGGCTAAGTATGCTTTTGAGCGTATAGAGGTTCCGGAAGGAGAGGGGACTCCAAGGGAAATGATAAGGAAATATGAGGATCGGCTACGTGAGAAAGAAAAGCAACTTAGTGAGGCTGAAAAAGAAGCGAGAGAACTTGCAAATAAATACTATGAGGATATCGTTTTTTATCAAGAACTTATGGAAAACGAAAGGGATAAAGCGAACATCTTGAATAATTTAGTGAGAACAAACATGACTTTTGCTTTGATGGGATGGTTACCGAAAAAAGACGTTCCAAGGATTGTAGAGGGAATAAAACGGATTACAGAGGGTAAGGTGTATATCAATATTAAAGAGCCTGCCAAAGAGGAGCTTGATGATGTTCCGATCAAGCTAAAGAACCCAAAACCCATAGCTCCCTTTGAGATGCTCACGGAGATGTTTGGAGTTCCAAAATACAATGAAATTGATCCAACCCCAATCTTAGCATTTACATACTCATTCTTCTTTGGATTTATGCTCACAGATTTCATGTATGGACTTTTAATTGGGATTATTGCAGCACTCCTTGTCAAAGGACACAAGCACTTAAAAGATGGAACATGGAAATTTGCAAACATACTACTGTGGAGTGCATTTTTCACAATGCTCATGGGGATATTCTTTGGTAGCTACTTTGGAAACGCTCTTGACCTTGCAGGATTTCACGTATGGCGTAAACTGGATGCTATGAGAGACGCGCTGATCGTTCTTGAAATAGCTCTGGCAATAGGTATTCTTCATCTGTTTATTGGATACACCGTCGGCTTTGTTGTCAAACTTAAGAATGGGCAAATTAAAGAAGCAATTCTCGAGCAATTCTCGTGGATGCTCATAATACTTGGAGTTATGCTCTTTGCACTTTCAATTGTGGGTATAGGAAATGCAGAAGTTGCAAAGGTTATCTTTGGAGCAGGGTTTATTCTCTTTGCAATATCCGAATTCCAGAGCGATCTTCCACTTCCAATGAAGTTTTTGATGACAATTTCGGATTTCTTTGGTTTTGTCGGAAACTGGCTCAGCTATGCAAGATTAATGGCACTGGCATTGGCAACATCAGGAATTGCCATGGTCGTTAATATAATCGTTCAGATGATATGGGGAGTAAAGATTGGCCCAGTTCCACTTGGCATCGCTGTTGGTTTGGTTGTTTTCATCGGAGGACAGATATTTTCAGCAGCAATAAATGCTTTAGGAGCTTTCGTTCACGCTCTCCGTTTGCACTATGTTGAATTTTTCGGCACATTTTATTCGGGGGAAGGTAAGAGATTTGAACCGTTCAAATCAAAAAGAGAAGTTTCAGAACTTGAAATTTAATGAGTTGGAGGTGTTGGAAAATGGATCCGATAGTTTATGTTGCTTTAGGAATGGCACTGGCAGCGGGTATAGCTGGTGCAGCTTCATCCTTCGGTGTCGGTATAGCTGGTGCTGCAGCAGCAGGTGCAGTTGCAGAGGATGAAAGGAACTTCAAAAATGCTTTGATACTTGAAGGTCTTCCAATGACACAGAGCATTTACGGTTTGATCACACTATTCCTTATAGCATTGGTCTCAGGAATACTTGGTGGAAGCTTCAAGTTTGCAGATCCCACCCAAGAAAACATCATTAAGAGTGCGATTCTCTTAGCAGCTGGTCTTACAGTTGGCCTCACTGGATTATCTGCAATACCTCAGGGGATTATCTCCTCTGCGGGTATTGGTGCAGTTGCAAAGAACCCCAAGACTTTCACACAGGGTATTATCTTTGCCGCTATGGCTGAAACAATGGCAATCTTCGGTCTTGTTGGTGCACTAATATTGATAGTTACAGGAGTGGGCTTCTGAGCCCTTTAACTTTCCTTTAGGGAGGCAGAGTAATGGAAGGAGCAAAGCTAATCATCGAGGAAATTAACAGAGAGGCAGAGCAGAAGATAAGGTATATCCTAAGCGAAGCGGAGAAGCAAGCTGATGAAATTAAAGCAAAAGCAGAAAAGAGGGCCAGGGCTAAGGCAGAGTGGATTATAAGAAAAGCACAAACACAAGCTGAAATAGAAAAGCAGAGGATTATAGCCAACGCTAAACTGGAGATCAGGAAAAAGAGACTGGCTCTCCAGGAAGAGCTTATAAGTGAGGTTCTTAGAAGCCTTAAAGAGAGGTTAGCAGCTCTTTCGAAGGATGAGTACTTTAAGGTCATAATGGATTTAATGCTTCAGGCCGTTAGAGAACTTGGGGAAGAAAAGATCAGGGTTAGTTCAAATGAAACAACTCTTCAACTGGTAGCTGAAAAAATTGACGAGATTAAGGCATTTTTGAAGGAAAATACAGGCATGGAGGTAAGCATTGAACTCGGAGACAAAATTGAAACCATAGGTGGAGTTTTGGTTGAGAATGCTGATAGGACTATTAGGGTTGATAATACTTTTGAAGCCAGAATTGAGCGTTTGGAAAGTGAGCTTAGGTCAAGAATTGCAAAAGTGCTCTTTGGGTGATGAAACGTGGAAATAAGCACAATAACCGGCATCTTGGACACCACTCTGGTAGTTATTTTTACATGGGTAGCTTATAAAACAGGCTCGATTATTTACAAATACACTCCATATTCCTATCCAAATGCAAGAATCAGAGCCATGGAGGCGAGACTGTTTACGGAGCAAAGGTTTAATGAGCTTGCAGAATCAAAAGATCTTAACACGTTTGTTATGAATCTTGAAGATAGTGAGTATAAGCCCTACTTGAGCAAGCTCTCAGTATATACGGCTGAAACAATTGACAGAGCATTTGATGAGGCCCTTGCTGATACATATCATCTGATGTTTAAAATTCTGCCCAAAAGGGTAAATCCTTTCTTTAACCTCCTCCTTGAAGAATGGGACATTAGAAACATCTCTGCAATTGTCAAAGCCAAGGTTTATGGTGGGGTTGCGAGGGATTACATAGCAGAGCTTGGAACTATGGTTGAGAGAATTAAGGCAATGGCCGAAGCAAAAACAATGGAAGAAATACTCGTAATTCTTGAAGGAACGGAATATGAGGAGGTTTATCAGAAACTTCTTCTTAAAGAAATCACCGTTGAAGAATTTGAAACAGAACTCTATAAAATGCATTATGCAAAATTGTTGAGATATGCACAGTCAAGAAAAGATGAAGAGAGAAGGATTCTTGAAGAATTCGTTAAGCTTAAGATAGATAAGATAAACCTAATGACAATTTTAAGGGCAAAGCTCTATGGTCTTGGCGCTGATAAGATTAAATCCTCATTAATTCCCGGGGGAAGCTTAAACCAGAGAATCCTTGATACTTTAATGCATGTTGAAGACCTCAGCATGGCACTGGCTGAGCTTGATTCAACTAAATACAGTGAAGTTCTCAGAGAGGTTAGGGAAGGTCTTGAGGGTGGCGATTTAGATGCATTTAACAAAGCATTTGAGAGGTACATAAAGAGGAAAATCAGCGAATTAACAAGATTTTACCCGTTGAGTGTTGCAATTCCATTAAATTACATCCTCGAGAAAGAAAGCGAAATAAGAAAGCTTAAGGCAATAGCAAAGCTCATTGAAGACAAAATAAAGCCAGAGAGCATAAAAGCTATTGTGGGTGAATTGCCATGAAGATAGTTTTAATGGGTGATAGGGACACTGCCTTAGGATTTAAACTTGCTGGAGTTCATGAAGTTTATTCCTTTGAAGAAACCTCACTTGAAAACAAACGAGCAAAAAATAAGTTAAAGGAGCTCATAGAAAGGGAGGATGTGGGCATAATATTGATTACTGAACGTTTGGCCCAGAGAATTGAAGTACCTGACGTCACTTTTCCAATCATCCTTCAAATTCCTGATAAATTTGGTTCAATCTTTGGTGAAGAACAGTTGAGGGAAATTGTAAGAAAGGCAATTGGTGTTGAATTAAAGAGGTGAAAAAAAATGGGAAAGGTAATTAGAGTTACTGGACCTCTGGTTGTTGCTGATGAGATGAGAGGAGCAAGGATGTATGAGGTCGTTAGGGTTGGCGAACTTGGTTTGATAGGGGAAATTATCCGTTTGGAGGGAGATAAGGCTGTTATCCAAGTTTATGAAGAAACTGCAGGCCTTAAACCTGGAGAACCGGTTATTGGAACAGGGACTTCGCTTAGTGTTGAACTCGGTCCTGGTTTGCTGACTTCAATTTATGACGGTATTCAAAGACCTCTTGAAATCCTTAGGAAAAAGAGTGGTGATTTCATTGCAAGAGGTCTAACAGCTCCAGCTTTGCCAAGAGACAAAAAGTGGCACTTCACACCAACTGTTAAGGTTGGCGATAAGGTCGTTGGGGGGGATATAATAGGTGAAGTACCAGAGACAAGCTTGATTGTTCATAAGATAATGGTTCCCCCAGGAATTGAAGGAGAAGTCGTTGAGATTGCTGAAGAAGGAGAGTATATGATTGAAGAAGTCATTGCGAAAGTTAAGACGCCAAGCGGCGAGATTAAAGAATTAAAAATGTATCAGAAGTGGCCTGTCAGAAAGAAGAGACCCTACAAAGAAAAGCTTCCTCCGGAGGTTCCACTCATTACTGGTCAGAGGACAATCGACACATTCTTCCCACAAGCTAAGGGTGGAACTGCGGCAATTCCCGGACCCTTCGGGAGTGGAAAATGCGTTGATGGAGATACATTAGTTCTTACGAAGGAGTTTGGGCTGATAAAGATCAAGGAGCTTTACGAGAAACTTGAGGGAAAGGGTAAGAAAGTTGTAAGGGAGGATGAAGAATGGACCGAGCTTAAGGAGCCAATAATTGTTTATGGGTACAAGGATGGAAAGATTGTAGAGATAAAGGCCACTCATGTTTATAAAGGCCATTCCAGAGGAATGGTCGAAATAAGGACAAGAACGGGTAGAAAGGTTAAGGTAACACCAATTCACAAGCTGTTCACTGGAAGAGTAACTAAGGATGGTCTCGTTCTTGAGGAAGTTATGGCGATGCACATTAGACCAGGAGACAGGATAGTGGTTGCAAAGAAGATAGATGGCGGGGAGGATGTAAAGTTAAAAATTGCCGTAAGCCAAAAGAAGGCTAAGAAAGTCAAAATCCCTGAAGTTCTTGATGAGAAGTTGGCGGAGTTCTTAGGCTATCTAATGGCCGATGGTATGCTCAAGCCTAGAACGGTAGCTATATACAACAATGATGTTTCCCTTCTTGAGAGGGCTAAGAAACTTGCTAAAGAACTCTTTGGAGTTGAAGGAAAGATAGTTCAGGAAAGGTCTGTTAAGGCCCTTCACATCTACAGCAGACCTCTTGTGGAGTTCTTCGAAAAACTTGGCGTTCCCAGAAGGAAGAAGGCTAGAAGCTGGAAGGTTCCGAAGGGACTACTGCTGGCAAAGCCAAGCGTAGTTAAAGCCTTCCTCAATGCTTACATAGCTTGTGATGGCTACTACAACGAGAGAAAGGGAGAGATTGAAATAGTTACAGCCTCGGAGGATGGAGCTTACGGATTAACTTACCTCTTCGCAAAGCTTGGCATATATGCAATGATTAGGGAAAAGATGATTAAGGGTTCCAAGTATTATAGGGTCATCATTAGCGGAAAGGTCAACCTTGAGAAGCTTGGAATCGGAAGGAAAACAAAGGGATACACGAGCATAGATGTGATTCCAATAGATATTGAGGACATATATGTAGAGCTCGGAAGGCCATATGCAGAGCTTAAGGAAGCCGGAATTGAAATACACAACTACCTAAGTGGAGAGAATATGAGCTATGAAACCTTCAGGAAGCTTGCGAAGTTCATGGGAATTGAGGAGATAGCCGAGAATCACTTGGCTCACATACTCTTCGATGAAGTCATTGAAGTCAATTACATAAATGAGTCCCAAGAGGTCTACGACATAACAACTGAGACCCATAACTTCATCGGAGGAAACTTACCAACGCTACTTCACAACACCGTTACACAGCACCAGTTAGCAAAATGGAGTGACGCTCAGGTTGTAGTTTACATTGGCTGTGGTGAGAGAGGTAACGAGATGACAGATGTTCTTGAGGAGTTTCCAAAGCTCAAAGACCCAAGAAGTGGAAAACCATTAATGGAGAGAACGGTTTTAATTGCAAATACCTCAAACATGCCTGTCGCAGCCAGAGAGGCTTCAATTTACACTGGAATCACAATTGCCGAGTACTTCAGAGATATGGGATATGATGTGGCTTTGATGGCAGACTCAACCTCAAGATGGGCTGAGGCTTTGAGAGAGATTTCCGGTCGTTTAGAGGAGATGCCCGGTGAGGAGGGTTATCCAGCATATTTAGCTTCAAAAATTGCTGAGTTCTATGAGAGAGCTGGAAGAGTTGCCACACTGGGAAGCGACTACAGAGTTGGAAGCGTTTCAGTTATTGGAGCTGTTTCACCACCCGGTGGTGACTTCTCAGAGCCTGTCGTTCAGAATACATTGAGAGTTGTAAAGGTCTTCTGGGCATTAGATGCTGACTTAGCAAGAAGAAGGCACTTCCCAGCAATCAACTGGCTGATGAGCTATTCACTTTATGTTGATGCAGTCAAAGATTGGTGGCATCAAAACGTTGATCCAGAGTGGAAAGAGATGAGGGACACTGCAATGAAGCTCCTTCAGAAGGAGGCTGAACTCCAGGAAATCGTCAGAATTGTCGGTCCGGATGCCCTACCAGATAGAGAGAGAGCTGTCCTCTTGGTCACAAGAATGATCAGAGAAGACTATCTCCAGCAAGATGCATTCCATGAGGTTGACACTTACTGTCCACCAAAGAAGCAGGTTACAATGATGCGCGTTTTACTCAACTTCTACAACTACACCATGCAGGCAATTGACAGGGGAGTACCGGTTGAAGAGATTGCAAAGCTCCCAGTAAGAGAGAAAATTGGTAGAATGAAGTTTGAGCCTAACGTTGATGAGATTGCCAAGCTTATAGATGAGACCAAAGAGCAGTTTGAAGAACTCTTTAAGAAGTATGGAGCGTGATTAAAATGCCGGGAAAAGAATACTCAACAATTAGCAAGATT
The DNA here is from genome assembly GCA_964615185.1 of uncultured Thermococci archaeon. Classification (GTDB taxonomy): domain Archaea; phylum Methanobacteriota_B; class Thermococci; order Thermococcales; family Thermococcaceae; genus Thermococcus_B. Next base: position 3,149 of record CAZTOS010000053.1, on the reverse strand, counting down.
TACGGTCCTCTCATGATTGTTCAGGGAGTTAAAGGAGTAGCTTACGGTGAAGTCGTTGAGATAGAGACGGAGAGCGGGGAAAAGAGAAAAGGTCAAGTGCTGGAAGCAAAGGAAGACATGGCAATCGTTCAGGTTTTCGAGGGAACAAGGGATTTGGACGTTAAGACAACTCGCGTAAGGTTCACTGGTGAAACACTGAAAGTCCCAGTGAGCATGGACATGCTTGGAAGGGTATTCAGCGGTATTGGTAAGCCAATTGATGGAGGTCCGGAGATAATTCCGGAGGAGAGGAGAGATGTCCACGGTGCTCCACTCAATCCAGTCGCGAGAGCTTACCCAAGAGACTTCATTCAGACTGGTGTTTCTGCCATCGATGGAATGAACACACTCGTTAGAGGTCAAAAGCTGCCAATCTTCAGTGGTTCAGGTTTACCCCACAACCAGTTAGCTGCCCAAATTGCAAGACAAGCTAAGGTTTTAGGCGAAGAAGAGCAGTTCGCTGTAGTTTTTGCAGCTATGGGTATCACATATGAAGAAGCTAACTTCTTCAAAAAGAGCTTTGAAGAAACTGGTGCAATTGAGAGGGCTGTGCTCTTCCTTAATCTTGCAGATGACCCAGCTATCGAGAGAATTATTACCCCAAGAATGGCTCTTACAGTTGCCGAGTACTTAGCCTACGATTATGACATGCAGGTTTTAGTCATTCTTACGGACATGACAAACTACTGTGAGGCTTTGAGAGAAATTTCAGCAGCAAGAGAAGAGGTTCCAGGAAGAAGAGGTTATCCCGGTTACCTCTACACAGACTTGGCAACAATTTACGAGAGAGCTGGAAGAGTTAGAGGAAAGAAGGGAAGCATTACCCAGATGCCAATTCTCACAATGCCCGACGACGACATTACACACCCAATCCCAGACCTGACAGGTTACATTACAGAGGGTCAGATAGTTCTCAGCAGAGACCTGCACAGAAAGGGCATCTACCCACCAATTGACGTTCTGCCATCATTGAGCAGATTGATGAAAGACGGTATCGGTAAGGGAAGAACAAGAGAAGACCATCCACAATTGAGCCAGCAGCTATATGCAGCTTACGCTGAAGGTAGGAGCTTAAGAGATTTAGTCGCTGTCGTCGGTGAAGAGGCATTGTCAGAGGTTGATAGAAAGTACCTAGCCTTTGCTGACAGGTTTGAGAGAGAATTCGTTGCTCAGGCATATGATGAGGACAGAAGCATTGAAGAAACACTTGACCTTGGTTGGGAATTACTTGCAATGCTTCCAGAGAGCGAGCTTAAGAGAATTGAGCCAAAGTACATCAAGAAGTATCATCCAAAATATAGGCGCTCCTCTTGATTCCATTATTTCTGAGGTGAACTGAGATGCCAGAGATGCTCAAAGTCAAACCAACCCGTATGGAGTTGCTCAAACTAAAAAGACGCATTAAGCTTGCAGAGAAGGGACATAAGCTCCTCAAGGAAAAGCAAGACGCTTTAATTATGGAGTTTTTCACAATTTATGATGAAGCGTTGAACTTGAGGAGAGAGCTTAATCAAAAAATGGCAGAAGCTTTTGAAACCTTACGTTTGGCTGAGATTGATGTTGGACTGTTGAGACTTAAGGAAATTGCCCTCGGTGTTAAGCCAAACAAGGAAGTTGAAATAAGAAAGAGAAACATCATGGGAGTTTCAGTGCCGCTAATTGAGGCAGAATCCTTCAAGAGAAAGCCAGATGAGAGGGGTTATACGTTTGTTGCAAGCTCTCCAAGGGTTGATTTGGCAGCGGAAAAGTTTGAGGAGGTTTTGGAGTTAGCGGTTCGCTTAGCTGAAGTTGAAGAGACTCTCAAAAGATTAGCAAAGGAAATTGAAAAGACAAAGAGGAGAGTAAATGCCCTTGAATACATAATAATTCCAAGAATGCAAGCTACTGTAAAGTTTATCAGTCAACATCTGGATGAAATGGAGAGGGAGAACTTCTTCAGGCTCAAAAGGGTTAAAGCAATTCTTGAAGCAAGAGCTGAGGCTGAGTAAGCTTTACATTGACAACATCTTTATATTGCCCATTTTCTATTTTCTGTTAGGTGAGTCCATGACGATTAAGCTCTTTTATGAGGATGCCTATCTCAAAGAAGCAAAGGCGAAAATTGAGGGTCTTGAAATTAAGGGAAATAGAGTCAAGCTCAATCTTGATAGGACAATTTTCTATCCTGAAGGTGGTGGTCAGCCAAGCGATAGAGGGATTATCAGGGGAGATAGATTTGAAATTAAAGTGGAGAACATTTACGGTAAAGATGATATCTGGCACGAGGGAACTTTAAAAGGCAGGGAACCGAAGGCTGGAGAAGAAGTTGAGCTTAAGCTTGACTGGGAGTGGAGATATGAAAACATGAAGCAGCATACGGGTCAGCACATTCTCTCAGCAGTTCTAAAAGATTTGTATGACAGCAACACGACGGGCTTCCAGATTTTTGAAAACTACAACAAGATTGAGATTGATTTTGATGGAAAGCTGACTTGGGAACATATTTTAAAGGCTGAGATTAAGGCTAATGAAATCGTCCGCAGAGATTTGCCCGTTGAAATTGAGTTTTACAATGAACTGCCAGAGGATTTAAGAAATCAGCTCCGAAAAGACCTTTCTGATAAGGTCAAGCCTCCAATAAGGATTGTTAGGATTCCCGGTGTTGATGTAATCCCTTGTGGAGGGACCCATGTAAAAAGCACGGGAGAAATTGGATTTATTAAAGTTGTGAACTTCTACAAGAAGAGCAAAAACATTTGGCGCATTGAGTTTGTCTGTGGGAATAGAGCTTTAAGGTATTTAGATGAGCTTTTGGAGGATTACTGGAGAAGCTTAGATGAGATGCCAAATAAGAACAGGCCCCTATTTGAGAGGGTTAGGGAACTTAAAAGCGAGATTGCGAAGCTTGAAGATGAGAAGAAGGCTTTAAGACTAGAGCTGTGGGAGTGGAAAGTTAAAGCTTTGCTCAATGAAGCTGAAGAAGTTAAGGGAATTAAAATCGTTAGCACGGTTGAGGAGCTTGATATGAAAGATGCCCAAGCTTTTGTGATCTATTTGGTAGATAAGAATCCAAACACAATTGCCTTAGTTGTTGGGAGGAACTATGTGATATTTGCAAAGAATAGGGGCGT
>CAZTOS010000052.1:0-16371 GCA_964615185.1 uncultured Thermococci archaeon | reverse complement strand
AGATAATCTATGGAGAGATTGAGATACTGAGGAAGCTCCTCGAGCTTAAGTTTATTCCCATTCTGTTTGGGGACACAGCAATAGCTCTCGATAAGGGCATAGATATTCTTTCGGGAGATCAAATAGTAAGCTATCTCGCAAAGATGCTTAAGCCAAACAAAGTCATCTTTTTGATGGACGTTGATGGGATTTATGACAGGAATCCGAAGGAGAAGGATGCAAAACTAATTGAAGAGCTCAATGCCGAAGAAATTAGGCATTTGCTGAAAAGTTCAGAATCAGCGGGAATTGATGTAACTGGCGGAATTGGAAACAAGCTGAGAGAGGCTTTAAAGATAGCGAAGCACAGTGAAGTTTATTTCATAAATGGGAAGGTTAGGGAGAAGCTCAGTAAGGCTATCAAAGGTCAAAGAGTCGGCACAAAGCTTAGAAAACTTGAGCATCCAAAAATCTCTTAACCTATTCTTGCATTTTTCATTTAGGAGGTGCTTTCATGGATAAGGAGGAGCTCACGATAATCAGGAAGTTTGAACATATTGAACACTGCTTAAAACGGCAAGTAGAGGCACATGTGACTAATCAATTTGAGAACATCCATTTTGTTCACACTTCTCTTCCAGAAATCGATAAAGATGAGATTGACTTGAGTGTTGAGTTTCTTGGAAGGAAGTTTGACTATCCAATTATGATTGCTGGAATGACAGGTGGAACAAAAGGCTCTCAGCTTGCTGGAAAGATAAACAGAACATTAGCTAAGGCTGCTCAAGAGTTAAACATTCCAATGGGAGTTGGAAGTCAGAGGGCAATGATTAGGAAGCCAGAGACATGGGAGAGCTACTACGTTAGGGATGTTGCACCTGATGTGTTTTTGGTGGGCAACTTGGGTGCTCCTCAATTCGCTGAGACTATGCCAAACCGTTATGGTATTGAAGAAGCACTAAAAGCTGTCGAGACAATTCAAGCCGATGCTTTGGCTATTCACATGAATCCTCTCCAAGAGAGCGTTCAGCCCGAGGGAGATACCCAATACAGAGGAGTTCTCAAAGCGTTAGCTGAACTTAAGAGCGAGCTCCCATACCCAATAATAGCCAAGGAAACGGGTGCTGGAGTTTCAATGGGAGTTGCAATAAAGCTTGAGAGTATTGGGATTGATGCCATTGACGTTGGTGGTCTTGGAGGTACAAGCTGGAGCGGTGTTGAGTATTACAGGGCAAAAGATGAGAGAAGCAAAAATTTGGCTCTGAAATTCTGGGACTGGGGAATTCCCACAGCAATTAGTGTTGCCGAGGTTAGGTATGCAACTGACTTGCCGATAATAGCAACTGGTGGAATTAGAGATGGTGTAATGATTGCAAAAGCCTTAGCTCTTGGAGCAAACTTAGCTGGTGTTGCCTTGCCTCTGCTGAAGCCAGCAGTTAAGGGTGATGTTGAAGGGGTAATTAAGATTCTCCAGAGATACATTGATGAGCTCAGAAATGCCATGTTCCTTGTTGGAGCGAGAAATGTAGAAGAACTTAGAAAAGTCCCATTAGTGATTACGGGCTTTGCAAGAGAGTGGTTAGAACAGAGAATTGACTTGGCTGAGTTTCTCAGGGTAAGGCGGAGAAAAGCTTAGCTTTCTGCTTTCTAATGTTCATTTTTATTCAGTCTTTTACTCAGGTTTCTTTTGGCTAATGGGGTTCTTGAAGGTGCAGTTGAAAAGTAAAAACTCACGAAAAAAAAAAGCGTAATAGATTACAACTCGTAAAGAGAAAAACTTATAAATCATGAAGTCAAAAATATTATTGCAATATTTGGTAGGAGGGAAAGGCATGAAGCGGAGATATTTAACAGCGTTGCTTTTTGGAATGATTCTGCTTGGAAGTGAACTTGTTGCCGTAGCAGCATTAGATACAGCATTAGATACAACAGGATTCATTTTCCTTGGGGATGGAAAGCAGAAGGGTTACGGATATAGCATAGGTCTATATCAAACACTGGTAGAAGGAATTGTCGGTTCTTATTCTGAGTACTTTGAAGTACCATATTCTATACAACAAGTTACTCAAGTGGCATTCTTTAAAATAAACTACCATGATCCAATATACATCGACCCATGGACAGTTTTGTATCCAGGGACGAGGTATCATAAGCTAGAAGTGCAGTTAGTTGATAAGCCTGACGGTGCAGCTTATCCGTACATTACTTGGGGTCCAATAGGATGTGACGAGTATCAGTATGGAAATGCCGAAATTTATGGAGAAGCTGTGGGAGCCTTTGCTTCTCTTGTTGAAAGCATTTCTGATCTGCCAGTAGGTTCTATAGTAACCCACCTATTCGGTCAGCCTCCACGAATAGTTGTTGAGAAAATTAACCAGTACCATTACGTTGTGTCATTCAATTACCAACCTGCAATGCAGTCAATGGCATGGAGATGGTATATAACAGCGACAAATGGGGAAACAATTGAGGGATGGTATCTTGTCGATATTATTGGACACGCTGAGTTTGGAGTTTATGATGGAGGACGGTTTAGAAAAGCAGGAGATATATATCCAAATGCTCCTGGCGACTTTTATGTAGATGCACCATAAAGGAGGGGATAATGATGAGGAAGATAATGGTACTTTTGTGTGGACTAATTCTACTCAGCGGTCTAGTTATCTCTGAGTATAGGGATTACCAACAAGCTAAAGCCTCTGAGCTATTGCGGGATATTAAAAGTATAGAGATTGCCCCTAACTATTATGGGTACTTTGACCGCATACCAGATGACTATATTGTAGGTGCCTTGGAGAACACAGAAAAACTCGTAAAAGAGTCAAACGACCCTCTACTAATACAAAAATTTGAGGACAGCAAGAAGAGAATTACATCGGATTTCCATGCTCTTGTTATTGCTAGGAGGTTTAGGATATATGCAACCACTAAAATCATAGAGAATGAACTCTTAAAGGACAACTCTTCCGCTGAAGCTATTGAAGCAGAACTCCGGAAAGAAATCACAAGAACCAAAGATGAGCTTGAAAGAGCAAAAGCAAAATATAGAGGTTCAATATTTGCCGAATTGAACCTAATATACGCAGAAGAAGCGTTAAAAAATGCCGAACATTTGCTGAACTCTGATTTTCCAGCTTGGAGGAGGCTTTCGAGAGCATATGGAAGCTTAGAATCGGCAAAACAGAGAATTAACTATGCTGGGGTTTTCTGGAAGATTGCCGATAAAAAGACACATGACCCTCAGATTGTTTACAATAGAATCCAAGCTCTCAAGAATAGACCAGAGTTTAGAGACAATACCAATAACTCAATCATCATGGACACTATTGGTTTGCTGAACTTTGCAGAGAGGGCGTATAATGGTGGATATTATGCTTTAGCTGAAGCAAATGTCAAACTGGCAGAGGCTTATCTTAAAGCATTCCATAAAACCAGTAATAAGATTGATGTCCTACAAGAACTAGAGGAGATATACAAAGTGAAGGTTAAGATGAAGAATTATCACAAGAATATAACGGAGGAGCAGGCTTATGCTCTCTACATGGGAATCTATGGGAGGATGTATTCAGCGGACAAGATTTTAGGAATAAATCCATCAGTCTCTAAAAATACTATGTCCCCATATTGGGACTACAAAGTTGCTGAGACAGTATTTGAGGAGTTTTTCACAGGCCCATTTGGTGGCTCATAGTGTTTTGTAGTTTATTTTATTTTGTTAATTTATATCTATCTACTGTGAGGGGCATATTAAATGGAGCCTACTCCTCTCAAAAAGCTCCTCTCTGTCCTTGCCTCATTAGAATCCCTCCTAGGAACAGCATACATTATTGGTGCTTATTTTCAACGACTCCTTATGGTTTCGAACACTTTAGCGATTCAGGAGGAGATATCAGGGCAATACTAACAATCCTACCCTTATCACAGCTACTGCGATAATTAAGAATTGGTCAGTGTTCGCCTACTGTCTCCTTCTGTTTCTTTCTATGTTTTTCAGCGGGAGCTGGGTTTGCTGGATTATCCGCAGGAAATTCTTATACAGTTCTGAATATCTAATCAGAGATGTCCTGTTCAGCATGATTTTCATTGTCTCGTTGCTCTCGTTAATTTGGATTTTTATCGAGGGCTCAAAAAAGCTCAAGTCATGAAAATCTTTTTGTTTCTGTTTTGTCCTTACGTCGAAACCCAAAAGCTTAGCTTTTTAAACCCTACCCTCAATTATTACTTTAGCTTGGCCTTATGCTCGGGAGAGCTTAGAGGTCAACACGGGAGGAAAAGACATGATAAATATCTACACTTTAGGCGGTTATGAGGAAGTAGGTAAAAACATGACAGCCATTGAATACAACGGGGAAATTGTGATAATCGACATGGGCATTCGCTTGGATAGGGTTCTCATCCATGAGGACGTTGAATTTCAGAAAATGCCTTCAAAGGAGCTGAGAAAGATAGGTGCAATTCCAGATGACACTCCAATTAGGAATAAAAAAGCCGTTGCAATTGCTTTTTCTCACGGGCATCTTGATCATATTGGAGCAATAGCGAAGTTAGCCCCTCATTATCCAGATGTTCCAATTTATGGAACTCCTTATACAATAAAGCTTGCAAAGAGCGAAGTCAAGAGCGAACAGTACTTTGAAGTCAAAAATCCAATGTATGAGACCCAGTACGGTGAAATTGTTCAAGTTAGTGAAAATTTGGCAATTGAATTTGTTCAAATCACTCATTCAATCCCTCATTCTTCAATAGTTGTTGTCCACACTCCAGAAGGTGCTGTAGTTTATGCATGTGACTACAAATTTGACAACAATAACCCTCTTGGAGAAAAGCCGGACTACAAGAGGCTTAAGGAGATTGGTAGGGAGGGAGTTAAGGTCTTAATAGCAGAATCAACACGTGTTGCTGAGCAGACAAAAACACCAAGTGAAGCGGTTGCAAAAATGCTCCTTGAGGACTATTTCCTCTATGAAGGTATGGACGAAAAGGGACTTATAGCTACGACCTTTGCATCCCACATTGCTCGTTTACAGGAGTTAATAGACATTGCAAATGCTATGGGCAGGCAAGCTGTTCTTGTAGGAAGGTCATTGGCGAAGTACACTGGAATAGCTAAACAGCTTGGTCTGATACGGATGAAAGGTTCAAGAGTTCTCAGGAGTCCAAATGCAGTTCAGAAAGTTCTTAAGGAAGTTTCTCAAGCGAGAGAAAACTATCTCCTAATTGTTACAGGTCACCAGGGTGAGCCCGGGGCGGTTTTAACGAGGATGGCAAATGGAGAGCTTTACGATTTGGGTAAAGATGATACTGTTGTTTTCTCTGCTGGAGTGATACCAAATCCTCTGAACATTGCACAAAGATATGCTCTGGAAATAAAGCTTAGAATGAGAGGGGTGAGGATAATTAAGGATTTGCACGTATCGGGGCATGCTTCAAGAGAAGATCACCGTTATCTTATTAGGATTCTAAACCCTGAAACAATTGTCCCAGCTCATGGGGACTTTAGAATGCTTACTCACTACGCTGAACTTGCAGAAGAGGAAGGATATCTAATTGGTAAGGATGTGTTTGTCTCAAGAAATGGATATAAGGTTGAAGTCAAATAGAAAGTGTGGTGGGGGAAAATGCCAAAAGTTATTGAGGCAATTTATGAAGATGGTGTGTTCAAGCCATTAAAAAACTGAATATCAAAGAAGGGAGTAGGGTCATAATCACCATAGAAAAAAAGAGAGAAAAACTTAGAAAGTATTTGGGAATCCTTGGAAAAATGGAAGTTGAAGAAATGGAGAGGAAACTGGAGGAGATGCTGGAATGATATATGTTGATACAAATGTATTTTTAAGTGTTCTTTTCTCCAATAAGCACTCTGCGAGGGCTTTTGAAATACTTAGTACCAGTGTGGAACCTGTTACATCTCAAACTGTTATTAATGAATCCCTATACCTAATTGCTCGAAATGAGGCTGAGAAGCTTGGGATTAAGGGAGTGTATGACTTTAAGAGATATGTTGAGAAGAGTGGGTTAAGCTTTGCAAAACAGTCGTTTGAAACCTTTTTCTCTCTGCTTGATGATGCGGGGGTGGAGATAATTGAAGAACCTCAAGACCCAAAAAAGCTAATGAAGCTTATGCTGACGTATTCTCTTTTACCCAACGATGCCCAAATAGCTCTCACCTGCTGGGAGAATAACATAGAGGATGGAGCATTTGAAAACGTTCCTTTCCTTAGAGTTGTGAGGTGATAGCATGAGCAAGTTTGATGCACTCTTCAGGTCAATAAAAGAAAAAGCAAAAGTCGTTGATGATGTTATCTTTGAGATCTTGCCCGAAAAAGAGCCAAAAGAACTATATGAGGCAACAAGACACTACCCCTTAGCTGGAGGAAAGAGAGTCAGGCCTTTTGTTGTTCTCACTGCTACAGAAGCAGTTGGTGGGGACTGGAAGAAAGCCCTCTATCCAGCGGCGGCAATAGAGATTCTCCACACTTATACGTTAATTCACGACGACATTATGGATATGGATGAGACAAGGAGAGGCAGACCAACAGTTCACAAAGTATGGGGCATTAACATGGCAATCCTTGCTGGGGATTTAATGTACTCTGTTGTCTTTGATGCGGCAACAAAAGCTCCAGTCACTTCAGAAAAGGTTGTTGAAATTGTCAGGGCAATAGCAAGAGCGGGCATTGAGATATGTGAAGGTCAAGCTCTTGACCTTGAATTTGAGAGAAGAGATGTGGTCACAATTGATGAGTATCTCAGAATGATTGATGGTAAAACAGCAGCTCTCTTTGACGCATCAGCAAAGATAGGCGGCATAATTGGAACAGACAACCAAGAGTATATACAAGCACTTTCAAAGTATGGAAGAAACGTTGGGCTGGCATTTCAAGTGTGGGATGATGTCCTTGACTTAATTGCTGATGAGGAGAAGCTCGGAAAGCCAGTTGGGAGTGACATAAGGAAAGGCAAGAAGACGCTTATAGTTGCTCACTTCTTCCAGCATGCGAGCGAAGAGGATAAAGCTGAATTCTTGAAGGTGTTCGGCAAATACGCTGGGGATGTTAAAGGCAAGGGCATAATTGAAGAAGACATCAGAGAGGAGGTTGCAAAAGCAATTGAACTGCTTAAGAAGTATGGAAGCATTGAATATGCCTCAAGATTTGCTAAAGACTTAGTAAAGGAAGCTAAAGAAGCCTTGAAAGTTCTTCCAGAAAGTGAAGCAAGGAGAAATCTTGAACTGCTTGCAGATTTCATAGTGGAGAGGGAGTATTAGTATTTTTTTCTTTCGGTTTTACCCCCTAATTTAATTCCAAACTCTAAATGGGTTGAGATTGTGGTGGAGAAGTGAAGTCACTAAGGTCAAATACTAAATAGCCTTCCTCTCTAAGCTTTTCTTTCCTATCAACATGTTTTACAATCAATCCGTAATGTTCTGCTTTTGTGATTATTTTAACGCTTTTGCGCTTTTCTTTTAACTCTTTTAAGATTTTCATGGCATTTCTGTATGAGAGCTCCTTCCATTTGACCTCAAAGAAGCCTGCTTCACCTGTGATGCTGTTAATGGCCACCAAGTCAATCTCTTTCTCTTTGTCCCACCATCTACCGATTTTTGTAAACTTGAAGGGGAGCTTACTTTCAATGTTCAGTTTAATCAGAAACTGCCTTGCAACTCTTTCAAAGACTTCTCCAAGATACTTATTGAAATCCTCTCTAAAATCTTCAAAGCTTATTGCTTCAATCTCTATGTCATCTTTGTAAGGATAAACAAAGCGAAGCCAAAAACGGTAGTAAAAGTCTTTTACCCGATAGATTCCAAACTTTCTGCGCTCTTTTTGTGTTATAGGGGACTCTTTGTAAATTAAGTCGAGTGTTTCAAGCGTTTTCAGGTATTTTGGTAGGTTTGTTATTGCAATCTTGGTTTCGTTAGCTATCTCCGTGAGCTTTGTTTTTCCTTCATTGATGGCTTTCAGAATGTTTAGATAGCCTATTGGTTCCCTAAGTTCATCTTTCAGGAGTCTTTCGGCATCTTCATAAAGGATGCTCACTTTGTTGTAGAAATTGCGTTCGATGTTTTCTTCAACGCTTAGCGAGTCGTCAAAGTGCTGGAAATAAGCGGGGATTCCATCTATGCAGCCATAAAGTTTCACGAGGTCCTCCCACGAATAGTTGGGAAAAGCTTCTTTTAAGTGGAAGAACCCAATAGGTGAGAGCTTTAGCTGAGCGGTTCTCCTTTCGTAAAGGGGATTTTTATAGCTCATCAAGCTTTCCATCGTGGAAATTGAAGAGCCAAGAAGAATGAGCATAATCTGTGAGTCCTTTAGAATTTCATCCCATATGTACTGGAAAACTGAAGGGATTGATTTGTCCTCCTCCACCCAATATGGAAATTCATCAATGACAAAGATGAGCCTTCCAAAATCTTTAACTTTCTCAAAGAACTCCTCCAAGCTGTGGGCTTCGATGAAGACGTTAAACTTTCTGTTAAAATTCCGAATTAGGCGATTAAGCTCAAGTTCTATTGGTTCCTTTCTTGCTAGAAAATAAAAGTTTGGCTTGTCTTTTATAAACTGCTTGATCAGCTCAGTTTTTCCAATTCTTCTGCGTCCGTAGATTAGGATAAGGTGGGCTTTGTTCTGAGTGTAAAGTTCCTCAAGTGCTTTGAGTTCTCCCTCTCTATCGATGAATTTTAGTATCATGATATTTAATATCATGTTATTAAATTTAAGAGTTTCGATTTTGACTTTTCTTAGGAGAGTCTTCATAATTATCCGAGTGCTTTGAGATATATTTACTCATACTTGAGAGAAAATTTAAAAGCTTTGTAAAGCAAAGTTTAACAAGAGGTGAGGGTTTTATGAGCAAGCGTGTTCTTTTTTGGTTTGGAATTATTCATCACACTTAAAAATTCATTTTCTTAGTAATGGACAAAAGGGAGTATTATATGAACTTTAAAGAGAAAAAGCCGTACCGGATTTATACTAAACCTTCAAGAAGACAAATAAGAGAGCTAAATGTTGAGTGGTATGCTCCTGAAGGGAATATTTGCTTTATAATCTCAAACATAAAGAACCACGAAACTGCAACAATTAAACTTAAGATAGTCGGGGTATTAGATTAGGTTTAGGAGGAAGACAACAATGATAACCAAGCAAGAAGTATTCTCTCTTATTTCTTATGTTCAGTCTTCTAAAAATCCAGCAAAGCTTTTTGAGATTCCATATCTCACACTCCAAAATCCCAGAGACGCAAGCATAAAGATTGGAACAAGAAAAGTATTTGCAGATTTCCCAAGGATAGCTACAGAGAACCTACTTGTGTTCATTAGGAACTACTGTGATGAAAAGTTTAAGGATGTTATGAAAGCTAAGCCAAAAATACAAGAGGAATTTGACAAGTGGATTAATGAAATTCAAGCGATAATAGAGGAAATAAAGCGTGAGAAAGAAGATCAACAAACAAAGATTGGCTACATTTCAAAGAATTTTGAAAGGATTGGAATCAAATGGTGGATTAACTTTGGAAGCCACTACAAAAAGCCTGTGATAATAATAGACAGCAATGAATACTATAAAAAGTTCTGGAGTGAGAAGATTAGAGATTTTGTCCAAAAACTCAATGAAGGTTACGATTATCCAAACCAGATTTATGGTATGGCGAGTGAGCTCTCACCACAATATCAAAAACTTCAATTGAGAGTTGTCATGCCTGAAATCTTCAAAGTTTTTGAATTTGTTGGTTTAAACATGACTAATGAAATTAGGACACTAACCAAAATGATTGAAAAGCTCAGACAAATGATTATTGTTCCAACTACCAATGTTTATCAGATTGAGCTGAAGGGAGACATTGATGCAACTTTTTCTGATATGCTTGGAATAGTGCACCAGCTATACAATATACTGGACAGTGGGCATTTCTTCTCTGGTTATCTACTACTCAGAAAACTACTTGTAGATTTAGGAATTGTTCTGTTCATCAAGTCGTTTGCTGAGGAATTTTCAAAAATTATAGAAATAGAAGAAATATCAAAGGAAGAAAAGGTGAGGATGCTTTATTTAGGACTTAGACAATACACAAGCAACTTCGAAACAAAATGGATGAAAGTGTATTATGACTCAGATGGTACACCTCTCCTAGCTCCAATTATTATCGAAAGAGTGGGAGATAACATTGGTGAGAATCTGGAAATTAGGAATTTTGAAGAATTAAAAAGCCACTATAACGCTGGAAACATTCAAAGTGTAATAACAAAGAGTAGAGCAATGATAAAAAAGAAAAAAAGGATTATAGAAGCTACTGTCCGTGCTATCAACTTCAGAGACACTGTATATATTGAAACAATTGATATCTTGAGACTTCACAAAATGTTAGTATTTGATGCTATAAATACAAATATTCAAGTGCCCAGCAAGAAGGGTAGGTTGAAAGAGTCACAAAAATATAAGGCATATGCTGAATATCATAAGCTCAGCGATGCTGTGCATAACCCTGTTCTCGTTGATTTTCCACCCTATTCCTCAACCCTCGAATACCTCGGCTTTCTTCATCATCTAAGAATTGTTAATGAAATTTTCCGTGATGTTCTTAGAGTTTACAAAAAGCTTGAGGGGCGAGGGGAGCGAAGCTCCCCCAATAGTTGAGAAGAAAGGAAGGGTGCGGGAAACGTAGTTTCCCCGGTAGTGGAAAAGAGTGGGGGAGTAGGTAAGATAGGAGATGGGGGAGATTCTTCTCCCCCTCTCCTGCCTCACTCAATAAACACAGCTGGTTTCATCGGCATTGCCTGTTTAGCTTTTCCACCTTTGTCTTCCTCTGGATTAATAACAATCTCCAAGCTAAGCTCTTTCTCAATGAAATCTTTTGCCTCCCTCAAGGCTTTTTCTTCATCAATGCGCTTTACCTCAAAAGCCCTCTCTTTTATCAGCTTGTTTACTAAGTTTGCAACTTCTTTGCCCTTCTTTCTCATCTCTGGGTCTTTCATGACTTCGCTCATTACTGCCTTAAAGTCCCTCTTCTCTGCAACAATCTCAGCAACCTTCCACTTCCACTCTGGAGCTGTGTAGATGTAAGCCCTCTTTGCATCCTCAAGCTTTGCAACCCTTATGATCTCCTTGATGTCCTCAATTAGTGACTTAATGTAATCTTCTTCCAGCTCTATTGTCTCATTCCACCACTCTGGATTTGGTTCAGGCCACTTAGCCAAGCTGACAAATCCCTCTCCACTTAGCTTCTCCCACAGCTCCTCACAGATATGCGGTGTAAACGGTGCCATCAAGCGAACCCATATATCTGCCAGTGTTCTCAAGACATAGCGCTTTGCTTCGTCGTTTCTGCCTTCAGTTCTCCTCATGTACCATCTCAAGTCGTTCAATATGCTGTAGAATGCCCACTGGACAGCGGTTCTTGTTCTGAATTCTTCCAAGGCTTTAGTTGCTCCCTCAATCGCTTTGTTTAATCTATGCAACATCCACTTGTCAATGTCTTTCAGCTCGGTTGGCTTTGCTTCGTAACTTGCAAATTCACTTACCAGCTCATAGAACCTCTCCAACTGTCCTTTCAGCTTTGATACCTCTTTGCTTCTCCAGTCAAAGTCACTGTCATGCTCAGCCAGGCTCATTATATATAGTCTCACAACATCGGCTCCGTTCTCCTTTATCGCATCAATGAAGTTCAGCACGTTTCCTTTGCTCTTGCTCATCTTCTTGCCTTCCAGCGTTCCATAGCCGTTGACGGCTATTCCCTTCGGCCAGTACTTCTTGTCAAAGATTGCTACATGGTTGAAAACGAAGAACGTTAGGTGATTTGGAATTAGGTCTTTGGCAGAGCATCTCCAGTCCAGCGGATACCAGTATTCGAACTCATCTTTCATTTCCCTGATGACCTCTGCTGGAATTCCAGTCTTTTCGCTCAGCTCCTTCTCTTTCTCCTCGTTCCTCTCCTCCAGGAATATGTAGTCAAATAGCTCTGGAATTAACTGTTCTCCTTTGATGCCATACTTGTTAATCGCCCTTGAGATTGTGTAGTAAGCCATGTAAATCGTTGAATCACTCAAGCTCTCAATCACCCACTCTGGATCCCAAGGTAGTGGAGTTCCCAGTCCAATCTTTCTTGCACATGCTTTCTTCTCTATCCAATCAAACACTGCCTTAAACTGGGCTCTCCTTGACTCTGGAATTATCCTCATCTGCTCCAGGCACTCAAAAGCCTTGGCTTTCCACTCTGGGTTTCCATAGTCAATGAACCACTGGTCGTGGATTATCTTAACTACAGCCCTGTTTCCAAATCTTGAAATGACATTCTTGTCGGCAAATTCATACATAATATCAGCAATTCCCTTCTTCTTCATGTCTTCGGCAACTAAGTCCTTAACTTTGCTGACTGGAATGCCCTTGTATGGCTCAATCTTGAAGATGCCCTTATGGTATTCAGCCTTGTAAATGATCTTTGTCGCCTGCTCCAGCTTTTCTTTATCCTCTTGACTTTTCACTCCCAATTTTTCTGCTTCCTCAACTGCTGGGAACTCGCCGTAGCCTTCCAGCTCAATTAGCGAGATGTATGCGATGTTCTCGACGATTCTTGGGTCAATATCATACTTCAGCAGAATCTCCGTGTTTCTCTTCAAATCTTCCAAGGCGGCATGGTCGAACGGTGCATGTGCTGGAACGCTCATCACAACTCCAGTTGCATTATCTGGGTCAACGAAATCTGCTGGCAGAATTATTATCTCATCTCCAGTGACAGGATTCTTAACCCACTTGCCTATCAGCTTCTCTCCTTTGAACTCCTCCAGAACTTCAATTTCCTTGTCTTGGAAGCTTAGCTTATATGCCGCCTCTTTGCTGACCACCCATACCTCTTCCTTTCCTTTGTATTTCACTTTGGCTTTGACATATATGGCATTGGGGTTCAGCCACATGTTAGTTACTCCGTAAACTGTCTCTGGTCTCAGTGTTGCAGCTGGCAAGTAAATAATCTCACCATCCTTCTCCAAGATGAACTTAATCAGGATGTACTCCAAAATTGGAACATCTTCTCCATCCATCAAATCATGGTCGCCAAGAGGTGTTCCAACAACTGGATCCCATCTAACCCTGTGTGCTCCCTTAACTATCAGTCCTTTCTCTTTCAGCCTCAAGAACTGCCAAGTTATGAAAGCATTGAACTGCGGATGCAGTGAGGTTGTGTGGAATTCTCTGCTCCAATCAACGCTGAATCCAGCCCTAATGAATGTCTCCTTTGCCGCTTTCATGAAGTATTTGACAATGTTTATTGGGTCTTCAAAACTCCACAGAATTTCTTCTGGCACTTTGTAAACATCCCTGTAAACGAAAATCGTCTGGGGATCACGGTGCTTTATTCTTTCAGCAATTCCAACTATTGGAGAACCTGTGATGTGCCATGCCATTGGGAACAAGACACTGTAACCTTGCATTCTCTTGAATCTCGCTATAACATCTGGAATTGTGTACGTCCTTGCGTGTCCAACGTGCAGATGTCCTGATAGGTATGGGAAAGCAACTGTGATGTAGAACTTTGGCTTATTTTTATCTATCTTTGGCTCAAAGACTTTCTCTTCGTTCCACTTCCTCTGCCACTTCTCCTCAATAGCCCTAAAATCTACCATAGTCTGACCTCCTTAATGTTGTTTGAACAGCAAAAAGAGCATGCACGGAGAATTCTTGAGAATGCCAAATAGGGGGATTATCGAAGAAATGCTCAGCCTTGATAGTTGAGAAGATACTCCCCCCTCATTGGCATCGCCATAGATTTGGAATTGGAGTATTTAAAAGTTGTGGTTGTCTTTGGGATTTGGAAGGAAGAATCGCAACTTTTAAAAACTCAAACTCTAAACTCACCTCGACTGGGCGGGGAAACCCGCGGGATGTTCCGCTCTGCGGAGAACCACAAACAGTGAAAGCGAGGTGAAAAATATGGGAATGTACAAATACATTAGGGAAGCTTGGAAGAGCCCAAAGAAGAGCTATGTTGGACAGCTTTTGAAGGTTAGAATGATTAAGTGGAGAAGGGAGCCAAGCGTTATTAGGATTGAGAGACCAACAAGACTTGATAGAGCAAGGAGCTTAGGCTATCAGGCAAAACAAGGTTATGTTCTCGTTAGGGTTAGAGTGAGAAAAGGTGGAAGAAAGAGACCAAGGTGGAGGGGCGGTAGAAAGCCAAGCAAGATGGGTATGGTCAAGTACTCACCCAAAAAGAGCCTCCAGTGGATTGCTGAGGAAAAGGCAGCAAGAAAGTTCCCCAACCTTGAGGTGCTCAACTCCTACTGGGTTGGCGAGGATGGAATGTACAAGTGGTTTGAGGTTATAATGGTTGACCCACACCACCCAGTCATCAAGTCCGATCCTAAGATAGCTTGGATTGCAATGAAGGTTCACAAGGGTAGAGTTTTTAGAGGTCTCACAAGCGCTGGTAAGAAGTCAAGAGGACTCAGAAACAAAGGTAAGGGCGCTGAGAAGATTAGGCCAAGCATTAGAGCAAACAAGGGTAAGTGATTTGCTTTTCTTATTCTCTTTTACCCCGATTAGCCTCTTTTAGCGTAGATTTTTAATAATTTCGCTTTAATTGGTTTAAATTCGTGAATTTGACGATTTTAGGAGAAATGCTTAAATTTCATGAGCAACATATTTTAAAGTGAGAGAGTGAAAAATGTTTGAGGTGAGAGCTATGGCAAAGCTTCAAGCTCATAGTGTAAAAATCAGGACGTTCATTCATGCAACTGAAGACCCTGAGAAGGTGCTGGAAGCATTAGAAGCTTTATTCCCTGAGGATTTATCCCCTCAAGACGTTAACTTTGAGATAATTGAGACGGAGGGTTACTTTGGAAACCCAATCCTTGTCATGGACACAGAAATTAAGAGAAGCAAAAACGTAAGAAAATTCCTTGAGAACCTCAAAGCTCTGCTTAGTGAAGAGGATAAGACCTATCTCACGGAGCATGCTGAGGAAAAAGTTGATGAGACTGGAACCTTCTACATTCGCTTTGATAAGCAAAAAGCTTATCTCGGTGAGGTTAAAGTAACTGAGGGAGAGGATGTAATCCATGTGAGAATTAAGGTCAAAGCTTTTCCAATGAAGAAAGAAAGCGTTGTAAAATCAGTTAAGGAGTGGCTGAGTGAATGAAATGGATTGAGCTGGACATCAGGGATGAGAAAGCTTACGAGTTGGCTGAGGAGTGGTATGATGAGGTAGTTTTTACTAAAAAGCTCCCATTAAACGGCAGTCCAGATTATGAAAAGCTGAAAGAAGAAATCAGAGAGCTTAGGGGGAAATACAAAAAAGTTGCTCTTCTCGTGATTACAAACAAACCCTCACTAATTAGAGAAATCAAAAACAGAAATCTCAAGGCTTTAATTTATGTTCAGGGAGGCAATATGAAAGTTAACCGCTTTGCCCTTGAAATTGGCGTTGATGCCCTTATAAGCCCAGAATTTGGGAGGAAAGATAACGGATTTGACCATGTTCTTGCAAAAATTGCCGCAAAGAATGACGTTGCAATTGGCTTTTCTATATCTCAGCTTTTAAGGGCAAATCCATATGAGAGGGCTAACATTTTGAAGTTCATGATGAAGAACTGGCAGCTTGTTGAGAAGTATAAGGTTCCAAGATTCCTTACATCCTCAGCAGAAAGTAAGTGGGAAGTTAGGGCTCCGAGAGATTTAATGAGCCTTGGAGTTGCTATAGGGATGGAAATTCCACAGGCTAAAGCGTCCTTAAGCTTCTATCCTGAAAAAATTGTAAAGAAAATAGGCCACACGTGATTAATATCCATTTCCAATCTGAGTTTCTTTAGGTTCATAGTCTTGGAGTTTACCCTCCAGGAAGTCCTCATAACCCTTCAGATCCAATAATCCATGCCCGCTTAGATTGAATAGGATAACTTTCTCCTCTCCATTTTCTTTTGCTTTTAGTGCTAACTGACCTCCTCCCCGCCGTGAAGGGCGAGGGTTCCAATAAATTAACCCCTCGCCATGGACGGGAAGGTTTGAGGGGCTTCATAACTTAACTTCAGCCCCTCTGGCCGGGTCTCCGGCCAGTTACCCCTCCCTTGGGCATGCAAACCGCCCAAGTTCGGGGTTATCGTTCTCACAACCTTCTTCAAAATGTTGAAAGCTCCAACTAAATCAGCGTTCATTACAACGCCCTCTCTGCGGCACTTAAACAAACCTCTAAAAATACGCCCGTTTGGATGGCGTTGGCCGCAGAGGGGGCAAGTTTTTGAAGTGAAAGCCTCATCCGTGATTACAACTTGAATACCATACTCTTCCGCAACTTCAGTTAAGCGTTTGATAACGTAATTGAAACGCCAGACGTGGGAGAGTATGAAGTTCTGCTTTTTACCCTTATTAGGTTCTCTTGCAATTTCTTTAGGATACCCAACGACAA
>CAZTOS010000051.1:4910-16645 GCA_964615185.1 uncultured Thermococci archaeon | reverse complement strand
GGTTATCACCACGTAATCTGCACCAATATCTTCAGCGTGTTTTGTGAGTTCTATAACTTCAAAAGTATCTGTTGAAGCTGTTCCTACAAGATAGAATGAAGCATTTACAAACTCGCGTCCTTTTTCAGCTATGAGCTTTCTTTCTTCTTTGGTAAGGCTTGTGAATTCCCCTGTAGTTGCGTTTACAAAAATTCCATGAACTCCAACCCTTTGGAGGTAGCTTATATGCTCCTCTAAAGCCTGAAAGTCCAGCGAATAGTCTTCATTAAATGGAGTAACCAATGGAACCACTACACCTTTCATAAAGTCCACCATATCCCCTTGGCTCTTGGACTATTTAGGATTTTCCAAATTTTAAAATACTGGACTTTTGAGTAAAAATTATATACATGAATAATTATAACTCAATTAGGTGGGAGCATGAAAAAGCTTCTTGGTGTCTCACTTTCGTTATGTGGTATTTTGTATTTGACGTTCCTTCTCGTCATATATCCAGCGCTTGTAGGTGGGTATGGCCCACATGAGCAGATGGTACTGAATAAAAGCAACCAGTTTACAGATGCCCTTTATTTGGATGGAGATGTTTCATTAAAATTAACTTCAGACAAACCTTTTCGGCTTAAAATTGATGGAAAAGATATTGGGGAATTCACAACTTATTCTTCTCGCTTTAAAGGTGAGCACTTGATTGAAGTAGAAAGTAGCAAAGAATGTGTAGTATACGCTGAATTAAGACAGCATCCTGATTTAAAGAGTTATATCATTTCATTTTTACTGATGGCTGGAGGGATTGCAGTAATTTGGAAGGAAAGGAAAAATGAATAGTGCTGTTACATCCTCTCTGGGGCTTCTATTCCCATTAAATTAAGCACATTCCTTAGGACTTGCTTTGTTGCCATAACCAATAACAAACGCTCTTCAAGTATTCTTTTATCTGCTTTAAGCACTGAAAGTGCCATGTAGAACTTGTTAAACACCATTGCAACTTCATTGGCATACCAAGCTAAAAGGTGAGGTTTTATTTCAGTTCCCACTTCCTTAACTATTTCTGGGAATCTTGAGAGCAGTTTTATGAGCTCTTTTTCTTTTTTGTCGAGGTTTGAGAAGTCTGCATTCTCTAAGAGCTTCTTGAGTTCTAAGACAATCCCCTTTTCCTCAGCTTTTTTCAGGATTGAAGCACATCTTGCATGTGCGTATTGAACATAGGGAGCGCTTTCGCCTTCAAAGTTGAGCACATCCTCCCAGCGGAATGTGATTATCTTCTCTGGAGAATATTTGAGCATGTTGTACCTTATTGCCCCTATTCCTACAGCCTCCGCTATCTTTCTCTTTTCTTCTTCGCTTAAGTTGGGGTTCTTTTCCTCTACCAGCTTTCTCGCTCTTTTTACAGCCTCATTGACAACTTCATCTACAGTAAACCCAATCCATGTTCCTTTTCTTCCGCTGAATTTACCTTCTGGTCTCACCACATGCTCATAGGCTAAGTGATGGAAGTTCTTGTAAGCTTCCTCATATCCCAAAAGCTTGAGCGCATAGGCAACGACTTTTTGTGGATATCTCTGCTCAGCACCTATAACATTTATAACAATATTGGCATGTCCAAATTTTCTGGGCATTGATTTGCCGTCTCTTGCAGTTGTCCATGTCTCATGTTCTTTTCCTTCAAAAATTACCCTGTCCCAAATCTTGTAAAGCATGTCTGCATTTACAAGCCCAAACTTCCACATGTGATATGCTACATCCTTCCCGGTGTATGTAGCTGTCCCATCACTCCTTATGAGAACCATGTCTGGATTCTCCATGTCTGGGAAGAGGTCGCCAAGCTTCATTATAAATGCTCCTTTATACTTGCCTTCTTCAGCCCATTCAAAGTGTTCATTTTGTTCTATTTTCTCATAAGCTTCTTCAAAGATGCCGCTTCTTACTATATCGCTCTCCCATGAGAGCAAGTCATATGCAATGTTCAGGCGATATGTTGTCTGCATTTGTGCCTTAACAACTTCCTCTGCTAATCTTCTTCCAAGTTCTGCTATCTCACTATCTCTCTCTTCCAGTTTTTTCATAAGCTCTCTGACTTCTTTCTCGACTTCTGGATTTTCTTCCATTCTCCTGTGGACTTCTACATAAAGCAATCCAAGAACATGGTCTATGACGTTTTCTTTTATGCATTTTTCTTCAATCTCAGCTTTAATTTTTTCAAACTCCTCTTTTAGATTTAAATAACCCCACAGAACTTGGGCAAACTGAATTCCCAAGTCATCAATGTAATTCTGAACCTCAACAGCATATCCTAAAGCTTTCATGACCCTTGCCATAGTATCTCCGAGAATTGAATTTCTCGCATGCCCCATGTGAAGTGGTTTGGTTGGATTAACAGAAGTGTGCTCCACAATGACTTTCTTTCCTTTTCCAATGTTGCTTTTTCCATAATCTTTTCCTTTTGTGAGGATTTCTTCTATAATGAGCTTTCCAAATTTTTCATAATCAAGGAAGAAGTTTATGTAACCCGCTCCTGCAACTTCAACTTTCAATATATACTCTGGTAGCTCATCCTTAATTCCCTCTACAATTTCTTGGGCTATCAAACGGGGGGCTTTCCTAAAAACTCTCGCCAGTTGAAAGGCAACTGTAGTTGCAAAATCACCAAGTTCCATGCTTGGCGTCTCGTCGAATAATATCTCACCCTCCCAACTTTTTCCCTCTTTTTCAAGCATGTCTTTGATCCTCTTTTCGAGAATTAATTTTACCCCTTCTTTTATGTCATCATAAGCCATCTGCCACCACCTAACGTGGAGTTGAGCTTAACCTTTAAAAACTTCTCCGCTCTACATTCATATGTGAGGGCAATGAGAAGAATTGGAGAACATAAAGCAAAGAAAGGACTGATTAGGTTTGAAATTGAGGAAAGGGATGGAATTGCTGAGAATGTTAAAATTACAGGAGATTTCTTTATATATCCCGAAAATATCATCGAGGAGCTTGAGGAAGAACTCAAAGGACATAAACTTGAAGAGCTTGAGCATATAATTGATGAGTTCTTTGCAATGAGATTGGATGTTGAAATGCCATACATAAATGTTGAAGATTTTAAAATAGCACTGAAGAATGCGTTGAGGGGAGAAAATGAATAAGAGCAAGATTTTCTTAGCTCTCCTCGGGGCATTTTTAATTGGAGTTTCATTGGGAATAGTTTTCACAGTTTTAAAGCCACAATTCGCAGAGAATCTGTTCTCAAATTTAAAACAACTTTTTGGCAACAAACTTGATGGACTCCAAGATAACTTTAGCCTTTTCAAATTAATATTTTTGAACAATACACGAGTTGCTATTTTAGCAACTTTCGGTGGAGTGTTGTTTGGTGTTGTACCATTGGGGATTCTCTTCTTTAACGGCTTCTTAGTTGGAATTGTCGTGGAGTATTCATATCTCCAAGGCGAAAATCTGATAAAAATCTTGCTCTCAATTGTACCTCATGGAATTGTTGAAATTCCCGCATTTGCAATTGCTGGTTTAGGAGGAATAGAGTGGTATTTGGAAATCATCAGGGGAGAGGGGACTGTTGGAGAGAGATTTATAAAAGGATTTAAAACAGCAATGAAAATGCTTGGAGTGGCAATTTTCCTGCTTTTAATTGCGGCATTCATTGAGGCGTACATAACACCTTCATTAGCTGGTTACAGCCTTTGAGTTTTGCAGTGGAGGAAATGTCCCAAGCTCCTCATATGTTTCTATTTCCTCAATCATTATTTCTACTGGGTTCTCAAGAGTTGAAACAACACTGCGGATGTAGTTTCTGTATGCACCGTTTTTCCTAATCATTTCCCACGCTTTGTCTGCAACTTCAATTGGATTGGTTGAGTGATATTTGATTCTTAAGCTTATGAGCCATTTTGTAACTGCTAAGAGCTTTCCGGGATATGTTGAAATTGTTGGTGTGCCCAATGCTAACGCTTCTCTGTTCATAGTTCCGCCTGCTCCAATCATGAGCTTTGCATAATAAAGAAGGCTTAAACTGTCGGTTACATGTTTTGGAATTATGACATTTTCAAAGTGCTCAAACCTCTTTGCCTGCTCTTCTGTTCTTGGGAATAAGACTATTGGAAGATCGGGAAGGAGGGGAATTATGCTCTCAAGAACACTCTTCTCCGCATCTCCATTGAAGTAGTTTGCATTTATAGGTTCGGTTCTCATAACGATGTAATTGTATTTTTCAAGCCCAAGCTCTTTTAAGGGAGCCATGTTTGGCTTAAACCCATATAAATGAGCTATTTCTGGGAATCCATTAATTGGTCTCAAAGCATTTGCATCGGCTCCACATCTAATTAGATCATAGGCATCAATAGCTTTTGGGTAGATTACTCTATTTGTGAAAGGTAGCATGAGCTTGTTAACAGGAATTGATGTATCATTATCCGCAAATCCGATAGTGGGTATCCCTAAACCATAGGCAACTCTTGGGGCTTCCGGGGAATTCTTATGGGCACAAAGATCTGGTTTTTCTTCAATTATAAGCTTTGCCAGCTTGTACTGTCTCTCAGCGCTTGCAAGAAGTTTTCCTTCCAAAGTTGATCCTCCGTGTTTCCCAACAACATAATAATCGATCCCAAGCATGTCGAGAATATCAGTTAATCCATCAAACTCTCTTGTTGTAACCAAAATTTCATGACCTCTTTTTTCAAGCTCCTTGATTATGCCTTTGAAGAAATGAGCATGAGGTGAATTTACAATGTCAATCCATATCTTCATACATTTTCCACCTAATTATAATGAGCATCTTTGTCCATTAAAAGGGTTTCCGTAAAACGGTTGTGGGAGCTTATTTTTTAAGATTTCTTATCGTTGATTTTGATGTTTTAACGTTTATTACACTTTCATCAAATGATCTAATTTATCTGAAATGTCATTTTTGTCAAATTTAGAAGAAAAACGCTTGTATGTTAATTGAAATTAAAATTTCGTTACAAATGACTCATATCGAATACTGAAATCGTTACTTGGAAAACCCTTAAATTTATTTTTTGGCTTTTTATTCTGGGGAGAGGCGATGAGGGATAGGATACAAAATAAGGAGGCAGAAATTGCTATTATCGGTTTAGGATATATCGGTCTTCCAACTGCTATAATGTTTGCAAATTCTGGATTTAATGTAATTGGGTACGAAATAAGAGAGGATGTCGTAAAGAAGCTGAATTCTGGGAGTGCACATATAGTTGAGCCGGAAATAGATGAGCTTCTTCAGAGGGCAATTAAGAGTGGAAAACTTAGAGCAACTTCAAATTCTAATGAGATAAAAAACAAAGATATCTACATAATTTGTGTTCAAACTCCACTTAGGGAAGATAAGACACCCAACTTAGGATATCTTGAAAGTGCCGTAAAAACTGTGGCAAAAGTTATGAAAAAAGGCTCCTTGGTGATAATTGAGAGCACTGTTCCTCCCCTGACAACTGTGAGAATGGCAAAATTAATTGAGAGTCTCACTGGATTTAAAGCTGGGGAGGACTTTTACATGGTTCATGCCCCAGAGAGAGTGATGCCAGGCAGAATTTTCAAGGAACTTGTTTATAATTCGAGAATCCTTGGTGGAATAACCAAAGAGAGTGCTGACTTGGCTGAAATCTTATATAGGACTTTTGTTAAAGGGCAGATTTTCAAAACAGATTCTACCACAAGTGAAATGGTTAAGCTTATGGAAAACACGTTTAGGGATGTAAACATTGCACTTGCAAATGAGTTTGCATTTTTAGCTCACCAGTACGGGATTAACATATTTGAAGCTATTGAGCTGGCAAACACCCATCCGAGGGTTAAAATACACATTCCTGGGATAGGCGTTGGAGGACATTGTTTGCCAAAAGATCCATATTTGTTGCTTAGTTCAGCAAAAGAAGATTTTGGACTGATTAAGAAAGCGAGAGAAATCAATGAAGACATGCCTTTGATGGCAAAGGACTTGCTATTTGATGCATTCAAGATGATAAACCTGCCTCCAGAGGAAGCCGTTGTAACAGTTCTTGGTTTGGCATACAAAGGAAACTCTGATGACACAAGGAATTCACCTGCATATGCGTTTATTGAAGCTATTCAAGATGATGTTACAGATGTCCGTTCTTATGACCCATATGTCAATGGAACGCATAAAACCATTGAGGAAGCAGTAAAAGATTCTGATGCAATTGTAATTGCAACTGATCATTCACAGTTTAAGGAACTCAAGTGGGAGGAGCTGGGGAAATTAATGAGAAATAAAATCCTCGTAGATGGCAGGCATGTAATAGACAAGCCTCCCAAGGGCTTCATATTTAAAGGCATAGGGAGGGGCGAGTATTGAAGCCAGCATTTGTCTTCGGAACACGACCTGAGATTATAAAGCTCGCTCCGGTTATCAGGGCATTTGAAAAAAGGGGAGTCAAGCCTCTATTAATTCATACGGGACAGCATTACGACTACGAGATGAGTAAGATATTTTTGGAAGAGCTTGAGCTTGACAGCATTGACTATCATCTTGAAGTCGGCTCTGGAACTCAGGCGGAGCAAACAGGAATTGCCATGATTAAAATCGAGAAGGTTTTGATGAAAGAGAAGCCAGATGTTACACTCGTTCAGGGAGATACGAACACAGTTCTGGCTGGAGCTTTAGCCAGCGTTAAATTGAAAATCCCTGTGGCTCACGTTGAAGCTGGATTGAGGAGCCTTGACAGAACAATGCCTGAAGAAATAAACAGGATTTTAGCAGATCATGCAAGTGAAGTTCTCTTCGCTCCAACAGAGGAAGCCAAGGAAAATTTGGAGAATGAAGGAATTAGAGAAGGCGTTTATGTTGTTGGGAATACAATTGTCGATGCTGTTTTGCAGAACTCAGAGATAGCTGAGCGAAAGAGTGATGTTCTTGAGAGATTCAACCTTACACCGAAAGAGTACATTCTCATAACAGCTCACAGAGCAGAGAATACTGACAGCAAAGAAAATCTTGAAAAACTGGTTGAGATCCTTGAAGCACTTCCAATAAAAACTATTTATCCAATGCATCCGAGAACGAGAAACAGGCTTAAAGAGTTTGGGCTGTGGGAGAGGGTTAAGAAAATTGAAAATCTTATAGTTACCCAACCTTTAGGATACCTTGACTTTTTAAAGCTGCAGAAGAATGCCAAGATTGTAATGACAGATTCTGGTGGATTACAGGAGGAAAGCATAATTCTCAATGTTCCATGCTTAACTTTGCGCTATAATACTGAGAGACCAGAGACAGTTAAAGCTGGCGGCAACATTTTGGTTGGTCTTGAGAAGGATAGAGCACTACATTATGTTAACAAGCTTTTGAATGATAAGGAATTCTATGAAAAAATGGCATCTGCAGAAAATCCTTTCGGCGATGGAAAGGCTGGAGAAAGAATTGTGAATATTCTGCTTGAGCTTTATGAAAAAGGAGAGCTGAAAGTTAGGAGTTCGAGGTTTATTTAATCGGTGTCCCTACATAAATCCCATGCCTTGTCCTCACGATCTTAACCCTTATCTTATCTCCAACCTTGGCGTTAGTGTTTATTACCTCAATCAACCTGTTCCTTGCAACTGCAAGCATTTCACCTTCAATTCTTCCTGGTAAGACCACCTCAGCTTTTACCACTTCTCCTGTTCTAAATACCAGAGGAATAAATCTTCTTCTATGCATTCCGAAGTGCTCTGGTCTTAAGACGAGAGGCTTCATTCCAGTCTTTTTTTCAAGCTCTCTTAACCATTCATAAAATTTCTTAAATGGCATAAGTTTAGCTATTGCTGGATTCCTGCCAAACTTATAAGGCATGTAGTTCTGAAAACCCAACGCAGGCCATCTCTTTCCAGCTCCAATCTTTCTTGCAAACTCTATGAACGCTTCAGCTTCATTGTCATTCACTCCAAAGATAATTACCGGAGCAAGGAGAACATCAATCCCCGCATTTACCAAAGCTTCTGCCATATCCAAAACATGATTTAGATCATAATTTTTCATGCCCATGAGCATCTTTGCCTTTTCTGGATCAAGAGAATGTACTGAAAGATTCATCCTGTCTAAGCCAGCCTCTGCTAACTCTTCAACAAGCTTATCATTTAAAATTACACCATTACTCTGCATTGAAACTATGCTCACATTTGGATGCTCTTTTAATGCCTGCACAAGCTCAACTATGAATGGATAAAGCAAAGGTTCACCTTGTCCATCTAAGTGTGCCTCAAGACCTTTACCCTTAAACCTTGCAACTTCATCAAACCACTTCAGGAGATAATCAATATCAACAACGTAATCAATCCTTCTGGTTCTGGAGTAAGGACCCTCATCAACCGAGCAAAAAACACATGAAAGATTGCATCCAGTTGAGCCCCTTACCTGAATCAGGTTTGTGCCTCTATCTATTAGTCCGAAGGCGTTGTAGCCTAACAATGGGACATTCATTCCTTCATGAATATAAACTACTTCCCTTCGTGTATATCGGCTTTTGAGAAATGCCCCAAGATTGTTTGAAATAAAGAATTCAACAAATTTTTCAACATCTGAGTCATCAATGTTATCAATGATGAGATAACCCTTCTCGGCTCTAACCTCGGGTTTAACTCTGTATCTCCTTTTTATAGCTCTTGCAAGGAGCTTTTTTTCAAAATCTGCATAAAGAGTGTTTCTCCAGACTAACCTCACACTCTCTCCCAAATCTTCAAAATATGAGTGGGAGAGCTTAATTTTAATCATGTTTGGCATTCATGAATGGTGACTTAAAAATTTTGAGTAAAATTTTAAATTGCCTATTCCGTACATTCTTAGCGATAAATGTGGACATGGAAACATTTTAATATTATTGTCGCCTAAAGTATAGTGCTGAACTGGATTGCTCAGGGTGGTACCTATGTGGGGAAAGATTGAGCATTATTTTGATGAATATCCCGTTAGAAAGCAAATAGCAAAGACACTTTTGAAATACGGACTTAAGGTCTCAGACGACATGAAGATTAAGTGCGGCAACATTGAAGTACCATATACAAAGATAGCGAAAGCTCTTGACGTTGACAGAAGGGTTGTTAAAGAAACTGTAGCTATGATTCTTAAGATATCAGAGCTTAGAGAAATTTACACAAATTTGGAACCAACAGTACACATGAAGTTTGTTGGCAGGCATGTAGGGTATGGAGTAATTGAAATCGAGCCAGAGCCCAGAGCTATTGGAATTCTGGCAAAGATTGCTGGAAAGATTGCGGATAGGGGGATAAACATCATACAGGTGGTTGCTGAAGATCCAGAGCTTTATCCTGAGGCTACATTAACCATAATCACAGAGAGACCAATTCCAGGAGACCTTATTAACGAGCTTTCAAAACTTGAAGGAGTCAAGAGGATTTCAATATACTAACTTCTTCTTGCTTAACTTTTTATAT
The DNA here is from genome assembly GCA_964615185.1 of uncultured Thermococci archaeon. Lineage (GTDB taxonomy): Archaea > Methanobacteriota_B > Thermococci > Thermococcales > Thermococcaceae > Thermococcus_B. Next base: position 7,246 of record CAZTOS010000051.1, on the reverse strand, counting down.
ACAGCCTTTAGGTGGCTGTATGACTTTGTTGCATCTTTGTAGTTTGAAAATAATTTTAGCATTGACGTTATGTTATGTGCCTCAAAGAATATCCTACTACAGCAAAGAACACTTTTTGCTACCTCCGTTTCTAACTTCCTGTTTGAAACTAAAAGTTTGTTTAATAAAGTTTATAAATACCAATTTTGAACCAAGAGTTAAGATGTAAAAACTTTCAAGTTTAAACTCTGGAGGGTTGGTAATGAAGGAGGCAAGCAGAATAAGCCGTTACCTATACACCGTGATTGTGCTTTTTGTAATTTGGCTTTTCCTGACCAGCAGTGTCGATCCACAGGAGCTGATAATTGGACTGCTGTTCTCCCTAATCGTAGGTGCATTAACTTATGAAGTGTTTACAGAAAGAGGCTTAGCAAACCTTCACCCAAGAAGAGTTGCCTATGCAATAGCATACATACCATATTTCCTCTGGGCAATGATAATGGCAAATCTGGATGTTGCCTACAGAGTGTTGCATCCAAAGAGACCAATAAATCCGGGGATTGTTGAGTGCAAAACTGTTCTGAAGAACAATGCAGGAAAATTAGCCTTGGCAAACTCAATTACACTGACACCAGGTACGATAACCCTTGACGTTAACGGAGACCGGTATTTTATCCACTGGATTGACGTTAAAGATGCAAGCGTTGAAGGCGCCTCAGATAACATAACAAGACCTTTTGAAAAATTCCTAAAGGTGATTTTCGAATGATAGGAATTAACATCTACCTTTTAATTATAGCAATAGCCACTCTGCTGAGCATGTACAGAGTTTTTAGAGGCCCAACAACAGTTGATAGAGTAGTTGCTGTTGATATCATGACCACAATAACCACTGGACTAATGGTTCTGTTTGCACTTTACTACAAGAGGGCAATATTCCTTGATGTTGCACTGGTATATGCAGTTCTGGCTTTCTTAGGTGTCATAGCATTTGCAAGATACTTGGAGGGAGGGGTATGATTGCAGAGATTGTTGGAGAGTTTTTAGTCCTCTTTGGAACGGTGTTCTACTTCCTATCATCTCTTGGTCTCATTAGAATGCCCGATGTTTACAACAGAATGCAGACTGCAACTAAGAGCGCTACACTTGGTTCATTGGGTGTCATCATTGGAGTTGGCATTTGGGCAATTGGACATGTCGGTTCCTATGCGTGGCTCCCAAAGACCCTCGTGATTGCAGTGTTCTTGCTGTTAACTAACCCAATAAGCGCCCATGCATTAATCAGAGCGGCATATAAGAGCGGAATTCCTGTGTGGGAAGGCAGCATTGTTGACAAATATAGGGAGTATTTGGAAAAAGTTTCTGATGAGACAAAGGAGGGAGAGCAATGATTAACTGCGTCCAATGTATTGAGTATCTAATTGTTATCCTCATGATAGTTTCAGCAATCTTCGCAGTAGAGTGGAAGGATTTATTGGCAGCAGTAGTTGGAATGGCTGCAGTGAGCTTATTTGCGTCAATCGCTTTCTTCCTGCTCCAAGCTCCAGATGTTGCAATGGTTGAAGCTGCTATAGGTGCAGCAATGAGCGCTGCTGTGTTTATCTTCGCAATAAAGAGGACTGAGAGGTATGAGAGCGAGGGGGAAGGAACAGGGTGGTGGGTCAGATGGTAAAGAGGGTGCTTGCAATCATCCTTATACTAATTACAGGATATTGGCTTGCAAATGCACTCGCTCAGGTTCCCTTTGGCGCTGATAAAATGCTTGTTGGAAAGTATTATCTTGAGAACGTAAAAGACCAAACTGGTGCCGTAAATGCCGTTACAGCTGTTGTCGTTAACTACAGAGGTTTCGATACCCTTGGTGAGGTTACAGTCCTGTTCATAGCGGCTACAGGTGTTGCTGCTCTACTCTGGAGGAAGAAGAGGGAGAGAACCGCAAAGAGCGAGGGAAGCGTTGTTCTCCAGACTGGTTCAAGGTTATTGTTGCCATTCATAATGCTCTTTGGTGCTTACATATTCATTCATGGTCACTTAACACCGGGAGGAGGCTTCCCGGGCGGAGCAACGATTGCAACTGCATTCTTAATGCTCTACTTAGCGTTCAGAGAGTATGAAATTCCCCACAGGGTCTTTGAGCCCCTTGAAGGCTTAGCAGGGATTGGCTATGTAACCGTTGGTCTTATCGGCCTTGCAATAGGTGGCTACTTCCTCTTTGACTGGATATGGCAAACATGGCAACTTGGCCATGACAACATAGGGAGGCTCTTCAGCGCTGGGTTCATACCAATAATCTACACGCTGATTGGTCTCAAGGTCGGAACCGAGCTTACTGGAATCGTTGACAACATGGTTAAGGA
>CAZTOS010000051.1:2001-4810 GCA_964615185.1 uncultured Thermococci archaeon | reverse complement strand
ACTGTTGCGATAAACCTCTACGAGAAGTACAAGACTTTGGATATCGAAAAGATTAGGGGGTTGAGAGGATGATGCAGTATGCTTCACTCCTCATAGCTCTACCTTTATTCAGCGCATTCTTCGTTCCGCTCATCAAGAGAGCCGGTAAAAAGCTTATCTTACCTTATCTGACTTTAGTAACCCTAATCCAGACAGGCATAGCGGCTTGGGCTTTCAAGGAAGTCTACACAACCGGAAAGCCAATAATAGTCCTTGCTGGTGGATTTCAGCCACCAGTTGGAATAAACCTCTACATTGGACACTTTGCAGCACTGTTTGTGCTGATCATCGCAGTGGTAAGCTTTTTCATGGCAGTGTTCAGCATGAAGGCAATCGACGTTGAGCCAATTGACAAGTATGCAATGCTGTTCCTCCTCTTAATGCTTGGTGCCACTGGAATGATTGCAACGGGGGATATATTCAACCTTTTTGTCTTCATGGAAATCACAGCAATCAGCGCCTACGCTTTGACAGCCTATAACAAGACCAGAGAAGCAAGTGAGGCAGCAATGAAGTACATTATCTTAGGTGGAATTGGGTCAAGCTTCTTCTTAGTTGGTGTGGCATTGCTCTATGGAAGCTTAGGGACATTAAACTTAGCGCAAATTGCTATGATTGCTTCAAAGATGAATCCAGCAGTAGCTCAGGCAGCTCTGGCGTTACTGGTATTTGGCTTAGCAGTTGAAGCTGAGCTATTTCCGCTCAATGCTTGGGCACCAGATGCATATCAAGCTTCACCTCATCCAGTAACGGTGATGTTTTCAGCCTTTGTCGTTAAGGCTGGTCTGTATGCAATGGTCAGGATTGTTTACCTCTTCAAAGACACCCCAGCATTCATGGGGATACTCAACTTGATTTTAATCCTTGGTACGCTTACCGTTGTCATTGGTGAGCTCTCCGCATTGAGGCAGACAAACGTTAAGAGAATGCTTGCCTACTCAAGTATAGCCCAGATTGGCCTCATAGCTGTAGGTTTTGGAGTTGCAACACCTCACGCCGTTGATGCCACCGTGTTTCATATGCTCAACCATGCAGTAGTTAAGGCTCTGATGTTCTTAGCTGTTGGCTATGTTGGAGTAACAGTAGGAAGCCCACATATGGAGAACTTCAAAGGCTTAGGAAAGAGAATGCCGCTTACCGCTTTTGCTATTACGGTTGGGGCAATAAGCGTCGTAGGAATCCCACTGTTCAACATCTTCTGGAGCAAATTTAAGCTTCTACTTGCAGCTCTTCAGGTAGGAAAAACAGGGATAGTGGCATTAATCCTCGGTGCAAGCCTCGTGGAGGCAGTTTATTACTTTAGGCTGATCCATACAATGTGGTTTGAAGAAGGAAAGGGCGAAAAAGTTGAGGAGGAGCTGGCATTGGGCGTTATAATGCTCCTGCTGGTTGCTCTAATAATCGTCATAGGTGTTTATCCAGAGCCTGTCTGGAATCTTGTCCAGAAAGCTGCTGCAGACTTGTACAATGTAGCAAATTACATTAAAAATGTCCCACTTCTGGGGGTGAGTCTATGATTAACGAACTCATGATAATAATTTTTGCACCATTGTTGGCTGGAGTTCTGGCTTGGTTGCTTGACATCAAGGGAGTCAGAGAAGGTTTAGGAGTTATTGGTGCTGCAATTTCTTTAGCCTATCTTATTCACGCTTATCAAACCCTCAGCACACAGCCAAGTATTCAGTATTCAATAGCCCTTGCAGGCTTTAAGTTCGAGTTCCTCCTCTATCAAATCAACTGGATATTTGCAATGATTGCTGGAGTTGTAGGCTTTGCAGCAGTGCTGGGAATGGTATCAATAGCGAAGGACAGCTACGAGTGGCTTTTTGCCCTAATGAGCCTAACAGGTGTTTATGGAGTATTCCTTGCTGATGATCTGGCGAGCTTTTTCATCTTCTGGGAAATAATGACATTTGGGTCATTCATGATGGTTCTTAAATACAACAGAAAAGCCTCTCTCAAATACTTCTTGCTCAGCGTCTTTGGAGCCTATGCCATGCTCATAGCAATAGGCATCATTTATGCAAAGGTTGGAGCATTGGACTTCGCGACAATTCAGCAGGCGTTTTATCAGGATGCCATGAGGGGGGTCCTTGGTGCTAATACACTCTTCAGCAGAAATGAGATACTGTTGGTCTTTGGACTGTTCCTTATAGCATTTGGTGTCAAGGCTGGAATGTTCCCACTTCACGTGTGGGCACCGGATGCATACAGCGAAACCAACCAGAGCTATACGGCAATGTTCAGCGGTGTTTTGAGCAAAGCGGGAGTTTACGGTATGCTGGTAATCTACATCCTTTTGGGAAGTAGACTCATGTATGAGTTTGGAAAAATTGGCACAGCTCCAAAGTTCGGCTACATAATTGCCATCCTCGGAGGCCTCACAATAATAGTTGGCGGTCTCTTAGCTGCTCTGCAAGAGGACATTAGAAAGCTCTTTGCTTATTCAAGTATAAGCCAAATAGGCTACATTCTCGTTGGTATAGGTGTCGGAACAGCGTTGAGCATTGAAGCTGCGATTTATCATGCGATAAGCCACGCACTCTTCAAGGGGCTGTTTTTCCTCATAGTGGCAACAATAATCTACCGCACAGGGAAGACAGAGTTTAAAGATATGGGCGGTTTAGCTGAAAAGATGCCAATAACTTTTGCAATGGCATTCGTTGCAATCCTCAGCTTAGCTGGAATTCCCCCACTGGTCGGATTTGCAAGCAAGTGGCTGCTCTTTGAGGCAGTAATTCACGAAAACATGCCAATCCTTGGCGGCATG
>CAZTOS010000051.1:0-1901 GCA_964615185.1 uncultured Thermococci archaeon | reverse complement strand
GTTACCGATACATATCAGGCAGGTAATCCAGTGACCATGGAGTACAACTTAACAATCAGGAGGAACTTCTTCCTTCCGCTTAAGGAGACATTGGCTTTCTGGCTCAGGATAAGCTTTGATAGGCTTTATCAGGACATTGGGAAGTGGATTGAGGACTTGGCAGAAACCATTAGGCACTACATATACAATGGAAGTGTTCAAGCCTATGCTTGGTATCTGGCGATAGTCCTGTTAATCCTTGCACTTTGGGGGGTGTGAAGAATGTTGATGACAGCAGTTAAGGCTTTCCTAATTTTGCTCTATGCGACATTCATGGGCTTCATGTTCATGGGGATAATCAGGATTGTGACTGCAAGGATTCACAGAAGGGTTGGACCGCCGATTTATCAGCCAATCTTTGATACGATTAAGCTGCTTTCAAAGAAGAGCAACATAACCCACGGACTCATCTATGACTTTGGAGTAATCTACGCCTTGGGAGCAACAATCTTGGCATTGATGTTCATCCCTCTCGGTGGAGCCAGCATACTCAGAGCATATGGTGACTTAATCCTCATCACTTTCCTCCTTGAAATTCCAATGCTCGGTATAATGTTTGCCGCAATGAGCTCTGGGAATCCATGGGCTGGTTTAGGTGCCCAGAGAGCTTTGCTCACAATGCTGGCAATTCAAGTACCATTGGGATTTGCAATAGTTGCTTTAGCAGAATTTTACGGAACATTCAGCACATATGAGATAGTCATAGCCCAGCAGACAGTGGGATGGAGCATAACACACCTGCCTTTACTCTTAGCTGCAATAGCCTATGACATCGTTTTGCAGGCAATGTTCGGTAAGGAGCCATTCGACATCATGATTGCTCCAGGTGAAATCTCATTGGGTCCAATGGTTGAGTTCGGCGGCAAGCATATGGGAATCCTTCAGATACAGCACGCTATAGCACTCTTTGCTGAGACATTGTTCTTCTCAAACATCTTCCTTGGAGGAGCCGTTGTTACAGCATTTGCAAGCCCACTTCTCAACGCGATAGCAAGCTTGGTTATACTCTTAGTCAAGCAGCTCGCAGTGCTGATGATTGCAATATTCATTGGAGCGATATTCCCGAGATTCACAATCGACCAAGCTGCAAGATTCTACTGGAAGTGGCCAACTATAATAGCAGCTGCAGGTGCCATATTAGCAGCCCTGTGAGGTGATAAAAATGGTAGATTGGCGTTTATTTGAACCCCTCTTTGAATTTGCGAGAAAGAGGAGCTTGTGGATTGTGTCATTCTGTACAGGATGTGGAGGTATAGAGATGCCGCCTCTCATGACATCAAGATATGACTTAGAAAGATTCGGTATGATGCCAAATCCAGCTCCAAGAATGGCAGATTTGTTTTTAATAACCGGTTATGTAACCCCAAAGACCCTCAAGAGAATCATAATAACCTACGAGATGCAGCCCGATCCGAAATACGTGTTAGCCCACGGTTCGTGTCCGCTCAACGGTGGAGTCTACTGGGATGCATACAATGCAATCAAGCATCTGGACAGATACATTCCCGTTGATGTTGTCATAGCTGGATGCATGCCGAGACCAGAGGCAGTGATGGATGGGATTAAGAAACTCATGGAAATGATTGAGAATGGAACCGCAGATGGCTGGAAGAGATACAAGGAGAACTATGAGTGGTACAAGAAGAACCAAGATGAGCTGTTTGGAGAGGGATGGCGTGAAAGGGAAGCAAGGAGGTGGATTCCATGGCTAATGGACAAGAAGAAAAAGGAGGAGTGAAAGAGATGGCAGAAGCCAGGTGGAAGAGAGAGCAAGCCCTTGTTCAGAAGATATTGGAAAAAGCTCCTTATGCTGAGGGAAGGGTTAGAAGAGAGCGGAGAATTGAGTTCAAAGTACCGGCAGA
>CAZTOS010000050.1:0-16776 GCA_964615185.1 uncultured Thermococci archaeon | reverse complement strand
TTCACTCCACTCATAATTTCAACTGCAAGAAGAACATAAGATTTTTAATCTCCATGTTGCAACTTTACATTAAATGATTGCCCTTGGAATTGAAGGAACAGCACACACCCTTGGCATTGGCATAGTTACTGAAGATAAGGTTCTTGCCAATGTAATGGATACCCTCACAACTGAAAGAGGAGGAATACACCCCAAAAAAGCTGCTGAACATCACGCAAAGCTTATGAAATTCCTCCTAAAGAGAGCACTTCAAGAAGCCAAAGTTTCAATTGAAGATGTTGATGTTATAGCCTTCTCTCAGGGACCAGGATTGGGACCTTGTCTGAGGGTCGTTGCCACGGCGGCAAGGGCCCTGGCTATAAAGTACAATAAGCCGATTGTTGGTGTAAACCACTGCATTGCACATGTTGAGATAACAAAGATGTTTGGGATTAAGGATCCAGTGGGATTGTATGTAAGCGGTGGGAACACTCAAGTTTTAGCCCTCGAAGGCGGAAGATACAGAGTCTTTGGAGAAACCTTGGATATTGGGATTGGAAATGCCCTTGATACTTTTGCGAGAGAGCTTGGGTTAGGGTTTCCAGGTGGACCCAAGATTGAAAAGCTCGCCCAAAAGGGGGAGAAATACATTGAATTACCTTATGCCGTCAAGGGGATGGATTTAAGCTTTTCAGGTCTTTTAACGGAAGCCGTTAGAAAGTTCAAAAGCGGAAGATACAAAATCGAAGATATAGCGTATTCTTTCCAGGAAACGGCATTTGCTGCACTGGTTGAAGTTACGGAAAGAGCATTAGCGCATACAGAGAAGGAGGAAGTGGTTTTGGTTGGTGGGGTTGCAGCAAACAATCGCTTGAGGGAAATGTTAAAGATAATGGCTGAGGATAGAGGAGTTAAGTTCTTCGTCCCACCATATGACCTATGCCGGGATAATGGGGCTATGATAGCCTATACGGGTTTGCTGATGTATAGGGCTGGGATTCAATTTAAAATTGAAGACACAATTGTTAATCAGAGGTTTAGAACAGATGAGGTTGAGGTAGTATGGTAAGCGCAACTGCTCTCCTCTATAGGCTTTTCATTTTCTTAATGATACTCTCTCTAACTATCTTTATTACCCCCCGAATTAGAAGGTATCCAAAAAACCTTAGACGTTTAATGCTGATGGCGGCAATTTTCTCAGGAATTGGAGCTTTTGGCAGGTTTATTGATGTATTAGTACTCTTCGTCCCAATACCATCTGCTTCCAAGATTCATCTTATAACCCATGTAATTTCAATTGGAGGAGTAATCTGGGTGTTTATCTCCCTAATACTCAACTTAGAAAGATACTACATCCCCCTTACGTCTATTTCAAATGTCGAAGAAAAGAGAAAACCAGGAGCATCGTCTCTTGTGTTATCATCAAACATCACTCAAGATGTTGGGGAGTTCCTTCAAAATATCAACGGACCAGTGCTGCTCTTTACGCGCTATCCCAATCTTTATGGTAACGGGAATATCAAAAAAATTTGGATAACCACAGCAGATTCTAAGGGAGTCTCCCCCACTGCTCTTCATGTTTTACAAGATATCGCCATAAGATTCGCATCTGAAAACAATGGTGCCACAATTATTGTTGACTGCTTGGAATACCTTATTCTTTATAACAGCTTCAAAAGTGTTTTTAAGTTTCTTGTAAGTTTAAAAGACCATCTTATGATAAGAGGCGCGACTCTCATAATATTTGCTGACCCAACCACATTAGATAAATCACAGGTTGCACTCCTAAAGAGAGAGTTCGGCCCATTATAAAAGCCCTCAAAACTTCTTCTTAATTTTAAGCGTATACTTCGGATAAATTTCTTCAGAAAAGCGTACAAATTTTGTCTTTCTTGGAGATTTTTTTATTGTTATCTCCACATCGGGATTAAGATATGTGTAAAACTGACCATCCACTGCCAGTATAACGTTTCTTGTTAAAGTTAAGATTCTTACGTCAATCTTAGAAGTTGCTGGAACTACCATCGGACGAGAACTTAACGCTATAGGGGTGAGAGGAGCTACAACAACACCATCAATCCTCGGGTCAAGGAAAGGACCACCAGCAGACATCGCATAACCGGTAGACCCAGTAGGAGTCGAAATTATAAGACCGTCGGAACGAACTTCATCTGCCAGTCCATCATCAACATAGTATTTTAAGTGTACTATTTTACCTGGAATTCCAGTTAAAATGGCAACTTCATTTAAAGCGTCAGGGACGATATTTTTCCCATCCAAATAAGTTCTGAGCTTTATTCTCTCATCAATATGATAATCACCTTCAATTAACTTATTTATGGCAAAAAATGTTTCATTTGGCTCAACTTCAGTCAGAAATCCCAATGTCCCCATGTTAATACCCAAAATTGGAATGTCCTTTTTAGTGCGGTGTTCAATTCTTAAGATTGTTCCATCCCCTCCAATTGCAATTATAAAGTCAACATCCATTTTTTCAAGGGGAATAACGTTTTCTTCTTCAAAATGGGGGAAATGCTTGTAGGTTTCTGTATCGACAAAAACCTCAAACCCACTAACCTTGAGAAAATCATAAACCCTATACGCCAGCTTTAATGCAGCCTCCTTATCCCTTCTTGCCACCACACCAAACTTCATCAATGTTCACCACAAGCTGGGGGATGTCATCAACTATGGGATATTTTAAATTACAGCGCTTGCAGAATAAATAATTTTCCTTAAGCTCTAATTCACCACCACAACATGGGCAGATTAGTATCTTAAGATTTTTCTTTAATTCCTCCACCTTTAACACCCAAATAAATGCTCAAAGCTCCACCCACTATGCTTGGAAGCCAGAAGGAAATAAACCTATCAATTACTGTTGCAGTGACAGCTAAGCTCTTATTTATGCCCAAGCTTAAGTAAAGAGCTGAATTTACTGCCTCCGTTACGCCAATTCCTCCGGGAGGAATGCTTATCATTCCCAATGCTATTCCAGCCATCTGAACCATCAGAATTTTATAAAGCTCAAGAGGATAATCTATGCTTTTAAATACAAAATATGTCCTGAGAATCATGAACCCCCAGAGAGCAAATGAATAAAACAACGTCTTTATCAAAACAGCTTTGTCAGTTGATAACTCCATCAAGGTCTCTCTGAATTCAAATATTGATCTTTTAAGCCTATCTTCAAGCTTCTCTTCTATATTTTCAAACTTTCGGGGAAATAGCCTCTTCAGAAGCATTATAATAGTTTTAAGGGATTTCATTGCAAGCTTCTCATTAAGAGACAAAAGGATAGAAATTGTCAGAATTGCAACCAAAGCCAGCGTCGATACTGAAAGAACTAAAAGTAAAACATGAACCTTCAAACTCAAAGCATATTTAAAAGCTATAAACATGAATACCATTACCGGAATGACATCAAGAATTCTATCTGCCATTATGGTTGCAAAAATCTGCCCATAAGTGCTTTTTGATTCAGAAGTTTTGCTTATAACAACCATCCTCGCAGGTTCTCCCCCTGCTCTCGCTCCAGGTGTTATATTGTTGAAAAACACACCTATGAACGTTGCCATTATTATTCTCCAAAATCCAATTTTAACCCCCGCTCGTCTCAAAAAAACCTGCCATCTCAGAGCCCAAGCAAACGTCGCAAATAGCTGCATCATTAATGCTAAGAGAAGATAGTTGATATTGGCACTCACTATGAGTTTTAATGTCTCCTCTATCCCCGCCCACCAGATAAGCGCAAATATCAGCAAAATTCCGAGAACTATCATTGGAATTCTTTTTTTCTTCATCCTTTCACCTTCCTCAGCTTTGCTATGAAAAATCCTTGAGTCAAATGTTTGTGAGGATAAAAGCGCTGCACTTCCTTTATTCCTATCCCAGGAGAGCCTATAAAGATTGATTGCCTTTCAAGCTTCAATCCCTTTTTGAGCATGTATTTAACGTTTCCTTCGTTCTCCTCATAGCTGAGAGTGCATGTTGAATACACTAAAACCCCACCCTTCCTTAAGCTCTTTATTGCAGCATTTATAAACTGCCTCTGATAGCGGGCTGTTGCCATTATATCTCTTGGCGTTTTGCTCTCCCAGAGTTTAGGTCGAACTCCCAAAGCTGTGCAGGGAGCATCGAGCAGAACCTTGTCAGCTTTTAGTCCGAGCTCTGGCAAATTTCTTGAGTCCATATGAACTAATTTAACATTTTTGACTCCCAAACGCTTTAAGGTTTCCTCCATTTTCTTGAACCTATTTTTGGATTTATCAATTGCAATGATTTCTCCTCTATTCTGCATGAGCTGGGCTAAGTGAGTAGTTTTACCTCCAGGAGCAGCTGCCATGTCAATGATTAAATCTCCCTCATTGGGTTCGAGGATTCTGGCAGTTACCATAGACGGTAAGCTTTGAGGATAGAAATAGCCTTTCTCAAAGCTTTTAAGCTCACTCAAGCTTGGAAGCTTGAACTTCGGCAGAGTTACTTCAACAGCAACCCCTCTGGTAGCTTTTATCATTTCCTTTGCACTCATCTTTGCTGTCCCAATTCCAATCAAAAGGCCCTTCGGGTCTCTTATCTGGACTTCATCCCCTTCTTTAATACCTCTATCCGCTTTAAGAACACCAGGAGCATAGAGCATAGCACCTTGATACACACTTTCAGCCGCATATTTATTTGCAACAACCGTGGGAAGGTTTGGATTGTAGTCATCAGGGAAATTTGGGCCTTCCCGGTCGAAATAAATGCCCTCTTCAAGGTTGGGGCTTCTCTTGGGCTTGAGTCCCTCTTTTCTAAGCTCCTCAATTAGTTTATCCCTGCTGATCTTAAGCGTATTAACCCGTATGTAATATTTCTCCACAGGTTCTCTGAGCTTCTGCATTATTATCTCAGCTTCTTCTCCAAAGAGCTTTCTGTAATACTCCTGGAGTTCTTCTGGAAATGCTTCAAGATACATGATATCACCTTAAAGGTCAAAGAGACCGTATTTTTTGATGAGCTCAATAAAGTCAAAGAGATACCTTTCCAGTTCTTCAACGGTCAGCTCACCAACTTCGAAGTTTATAATCTCTTCCCCACTCTCCTTTATTCCCTTAAACACTTCATTTGGTTCTTTCGGATGCTGATAGTTGTAAAAATCCCTAAGGAAATTCTCGCTTCCATAGATGTAGGATTTTTTGAATTTTTGGACAAACTCTTCCACAAACTCCTTGGTTATCTTCTCCTTGAGAATGCCAAACACAAAATAAAATCCCTGCAAAGTTGCCCCAACTTCTCCACCGGGCTTGACTTCAAACGCTGGATGAGGATAAAGCATCTCCCTCCATTCTCCATCAAGATAGATATAAGCGTTAAAAACCTCCTCAACTGGCTCAACTTTAAACCCGAGAGGTTTAAGCTTCTCCCTGAGCTCTTCATTAAGCCTGAAAGTCTCACCCCAGATAAAGTTGAGTAAGTTGTGAACATCAAGCAAGTTCACAATTTCACCTCCAGAAAAGAAAAGGGTAAAGGAAATTTAAATTTAGCGTTAAATCTGGAGCATTGAATTTATCTGCTCAATTATGTTGGTTTTGATTTTCTTCTCAATGTCGGCAACTTTAAGCCTAAACTCCTTATTGAGGACGTTAGCTTTTAGATAAATAACTGCCGAAACATCACTTTCTTCTCCACGCTTTATATGCTCAGCCCAAACTTTTGGTAGAATGGAAGCATCAAGGAGCGTTTTAACCTTAACAACCCCATATCCATTTGCTGGAATCACTGTATTCTCAACTAAACTACCCGTGGCAACGGGATAATTATCTATATTGACATTGAATTCCACTCCAGATACTGGAATCGGGAAGCTGTTAGGATTGTAAAGCTTAATATCACTGTATATTGTAATGTATTTGTCACCAACTGGTCCCCATCTCGAAGAAATTCCCTCTACAGCAGGCGTTTTAATTAAATCTCCTGTGCTTTCAGTCTCTATATTAAACTGAGACAGTATATCTGTCTTAGCTTGCTGAGTAAATTCCTTTTTAAAGAGCGGTATCCCAAAGACGGAAATTTTCATGACTATTTTTGCATAGCTATTTTCTCCATTTTTGATGTGGCTTTTCAAAGCTTCAACTGCTTTGTAGTTGTCAAGAACTAAAACACCATCGACTTTATCCTGCATAAAGCCGAGCCTCATATTTTCAATTTTCCCAATTTTAACTCCAGCCCACTCAATTGTCACGTCATTAACACTACCTGAAATTGGGAGCTTTTTATCCAGATATATGTGAAGCCATACCTCAGTTGTTTTGTCATCCACATATCCCCACTCAGCTGTAATTTCCGGTTTTATGTGCATGGCAGAATATCCTAAATATCCAAGCCACACTATCAAAATAAGCAATACTGCAAGTACTATCTTAACAATTCTCATCGTCTTCACCTACAAACATGATCATCACTAAGATCGTTTAAAGTTTTCTAAAAAAGGAAAATGAAGAAATTACTTGCGTCTTTTCATGTAAGTAGCAAGGACTGCCAAAACAACTAAAACACCAACTCCAACTCCGGCATACTTCAAAGTATGTGCTTGCTTTGTATTTTCCTGAACTGGTATTTTTACGCTATCTTCAAAAACATAAACGTTGTCATCTCCACTTTCCTTGTCTCCAACAGCCCTGATTCTAACTTGGATTGTATACTCCTTTGGAATCGCGTCCCTGTTTATGCTCAGCTCTATGACCCCTTCTCCGCTCTTTCCAGGATCGAGGGTTCCTATGTAGTCGGTTCTTTTAGTCAGTGTAAATGGCTGGCTGGCTTTAACGACTCCCTCAATGATAACATTCTCTGCCTGCTCTCCGCCAACGTTCTTGACCTTGACATAAACTTTGACTTTCTTCCCCTGCCTCGGTGTTTTGTCAAAGCGAACATTTTCAACAACAAGCTTTGGCTTTTCGTGGATTATTATTGGAACATTCAACATGATTTTCTGGCTGTTTCCAAGAGAATCCTTATACTGAATCTCCACGGGAAGCTCATAACTTCCTCCTTTTGCATCTTCATTAACGTTAATCCTAAAGACAGCATTTGCTGAATCTCCCTGCCTTAAGGTTCCGAGGTTTATTATCTGCTCGCTTGTGTCGCTAAGCTCAAATGGGCTTTGGGGCTTCGGAATAAGAAGCACATATCTCGCAGTTCCGCTTCCAATGTTCTCAACGCTTAAGCTTACCTCAATGTTATGCGTTCCTGGGTAAACCCTGCTCGGTGAAGTTGAGACCTTTGAAATTATGAGCTGCTCCTTTCCGAGAACATTGATGCCAATCAAGCGCTCATCACTAATTTTTGAATCATCTGGAGATGAAAGGTACTCAATGCCTATTCTCAATGGATAAATTCCATTCTCAAGTTTATTGTTTGCCTTTAAATGGAACCTCAACGTTGCCTCTTGATTTGGAGCAATCTCTGGAACATACTTCACGTTGTCCTCTCCAACAGGTAAGAATGCATCAACATTTCTCTTTGCAAGCTCTTTTAATATTTGGTTTAATGCCTCCTGGAGGTTCTCACTTATGGCTTGGCTCCCTTGAATCGGCAGATTTTGGAGCGATGAAAGATCAACTTTTTTAATTTCTCCCTGAACTGGAACTTGGGTGGGGATTATTTTCAGTGCAAATGCCCTCGCATTTTCTTCTCCAACGTTCCTGAGCTTTATTGTAAGGGTGAACTCATCTCCAGGTTCAATTTTCTTTGGCTCCATGTCAATGCTTTCAATTTCTATGAATGCCTCCCTTTTTCTAAGCACTTGGACTGAGAACTCAAAACTTTGGCTCTTTGAATCCTTTGAATCTCCACTATAGTAGGTGAGCTTTAGGGTTAGGGGATAGCTACCAGTCTCTGCATCTTCGCTCACATGAAGCCTAAAAGTAAGTTCGACTTCGTCATTCGGCCTAACAATCGCCCTATAGTACTGGTCAGTCTTATTAGCTACAAGAATTGGTGTTTTTGTCTCCATTGGCAAATCCCCAGAGAGCTGGGCATTTTGAATCTTCTGCTCTTCGATATTTAATTTAGGCTCAATTGTTGCTAAAAAGTCTTTGGCAGTATCTCCTCCCATGTTCCTGAGTTTTATCTTAACTTCAAAGTCCTCTCCAGGATGAACTATTTTTGGCTTTTCAATACTCTCAATTACGAACGATGCATCGCTATCCCTCGCCACAGTAATTCCAACAAAATTGAAGCTCTGCATCTGCTGAACATCTTGTCCTACACCAAAGAAATAAATTACAGTTACATATAGGGGATAAACACCAGGCTGGGCATTCTCATTAGCTTTAAACTTAAATTCCAGCGTTTCACTTTCCTTTCCGTCAAGATACTCGATGTATTTTATTGAGGTGTTTACTGGCATTAAAGCAGACTGCACAACTCCACTTTGGCTCAAAGCCTGAGCTAATGCCTGTCCCATTGAACTTTGGGAGTTCTGGTTCTCACTACTTCCGGTATTCAGCATAACTGGAGAAACCATGACAGTTATATATTTTGCTTTCAACGCACCTTCATTCTTTAAGTGAACTTTTACGGTAAATTCCTGTCCCGGATTCACACTTTTAGGGGCTTCTATACTTGTAGTTATGAGTGCTGGTATCATGGATGCCTTCCACTCATAAGGACCACTTATACTCACTCTTGCTCCATTTGGGTATGTGTCAAGTGCAGTTACGGTAACTTTTTGACCATCAACATTGAGTTCAATCGTCTCATTTTCGCCAATGTACGTAAATTGTGGAATTCGTATTGGCATTAGGAGGTCTTCTTTGTTTATACCCAATTCTGGATGCTCATTAATTGTCTTAAAAACTGCATCTGCAATTTCTTCAGGTGAAGCCGTAGCCAACCAAGCCAAAAATTGGGCGTATGAAAGCGGATCATTGGGATTGTAGCCCAGAGTTTCCGCCATTGCCGCAAGAAACTCCGGATCGGCTAAAAGTTCCTGCATCCTGCTGGGGTTCGGAATGTAGAGTACAGTGTAGTTGGCATTGATTATTTTTCCATCTTTCATTATGATGAACATTGCCTTGTACTGATTCGTAAGATAGTCCTTTTGAACATCGTTCAGCGTGATTATAAGGGGACCAACTAGGATTGCATCTCCTTTATTTAAATATCCCTCAAAAAGCACAGTGTCTTGAGCCAATGCTATGTTGAAGGTTGCCATGATAACCATTACACCCAATAACATTCCAGATTTCTTCATTCTTCACCACCTCTTTTCTTTATTTGTTTACCGTAAAATATCTGCAGTAAAGCAGGGGTAACAAGGAAAGCAGCAAACATTGATGAAAATATACCAATAGCCAAAGTTTTTCCTAAATCGTGGATTGGGGTTAGCTGACCAACCAGCAGAGCCAAAAATCCACCAGCAGTTGTTAAACCACCAATTAAGATTCCAGGGCCAACGCTTTTGACAGCAATAACTATTGGGTGTGGATTCCCTTCATTTA
The DNA here is from genome assembly GCA_964615185.1 of uncultured Thermococci archaeon. GTDB lineage: Archaea > Methanobacteriota_B > Thermococci > Thermococcales > Thermococcaceae > Thermococcus_B. The sequence continues at coordinate 7,318 of CAZTOS010000050.1, read as the reverse complement.
ACTCCTCCATGAACCTGTGGGTTAGATGCATTCCGTAATCTACTCCCAAACCTACAATCATTGAGATAATTCCAGCCAGTGTTTGGTTAAAAGGAATTCCAGCCCAGCCCATGTAGCCGACAGTCCATAATGCACCAAGTAACATCGGCATTACCATCGCTGCTGAGAGCTTTGCATTTCTGAAGAGTAGAATGACTATGATAAGCACAAAAAGCGTTCCATAGGTTGAAATTTTGCCAAGTTCTTGATTCGTTAAGCCACCCAAAACATAACTCAAATGAGCCTCTCCAGCCAAAGAAACCTGCACCCCCGGTGGAAAATCTGCATTTTTAACTTCATTCTCAAAATACTCCATTATTCTCCCAAACTGCTCTTGCTCTACTCCCATGAAGTTTCCCTTGAACTGAACCACTGCCATTGAGTAATCCGAGTTCACCAAACTCTGCCCCTGATATTCCTCCAGAGCTTTCTTTATCTTCTCCTCATCATTAGGGATGTAGCCATACTTCTGAATCAAAATGTCAGCGAGGCTGTTGGCTTCGAAGACGTTGTTGTAGTAAGAATCTGCCTTAACGCTCTGCTCAAAGCGATAAATGGCTCTAACAACACTTGGCTCTCTAACGTCATCTGCTTTCACCAAGATATCCACTTCATCTTGACCACCGAATTCATACCTAACGTCTTTCATCACCTCTATCTCCGGTATTCCCTCTGGAATCATTTTCTCAAGCCTGACCTCAGTAGTCACTTTGGTCAAGCCGTACCCAAAGAACAGGGTTATAATAAGCACCAATGCCAGGAAGCTCCTTGGATGATCCCTAACTGTTCTTCCAAGGCTTTCAAAAACCTTAGAAACAACTCCCGAATGAGCTCTAATCTCTGGAATCTCATAATGACCAGTGAGCTTTTTCCTTAAGTCCTCCTCCAGAATTATGATTACTGGAGTTATCACCACAGCGTTCAATGCTGCCAAGCTCAAACCCATTATTAAAGCAGCACTCAACCTCTGCAGTGAGGGCAATATGGAGAGGCTTAGTGCTGCAAATCCAGCTATGGTTGTTAACGCAGCTCCAAGCAGGGCTTTGCCTGTTTCAGCTATTGCCTCCTCTGCAGCATCCTCAATACTTCTTCCCTTCTTTCTCTCTTCGTAATATCTGTTCGTTACGTGGACACCATAATCAATACCCATACCTATCAGCATGGCACCGACGGTTGTAGTTGCCATATCAAGGGGAATTCCTAAAAGCCCCATAAATCCGAGAGTCATTGTAACCCCAAAGATGAGGGGAATAAGGGGTATCGCTGCTTTTATTGGAGAGCGATAGAAGTAGAGTAGAATCAAAACGACAATCAGAAAAGCAACTCCCATAGTTTTATTTAAATCACTCTGCAAAAGCTTCAAAAGTCTATATGCAATCCCAACAGTTCCAGTTTGAACAACTTCAACGTTTTTAGGAAACTTTACTTCATTGATATCCCTCTGGATTTCTTCATAAACCCTCCGCAGGACGTTGGAGTTCTTCTCTCTATTTAAGGTCACCACTATCATTGTTGTTCTATAGTCAGAGCTTATCAATCCTTGTTTGGCTTCCTCAGGGAGCATGTTCAGAACAAATTTCACCTCATCTTCGTTTTTCGGCAATCGCCCAAGAGTTTGAAGGTAGATATCAGCAATGCTCATTGTGTTTGTTACATACTCATGCTGTCTGATCCTCTGCTCAAGCTCGTGGATTGCCTGGATTACTTCCGGATCCCTTATGTCATAAACGCCTCCTTCCTCTATACTGTTAACCTTCACTATAATGATGGCGGCGTCTCCGCTTTGGAATTCATCCTGAAGTGCATAATAGTCCTTCACCGCCTTCAAGTCTTCAGGAAGCTGTTTCGAAGTATCACTCTCAAAGCTGAGCTTTGTTATACCGTAAGATGAAAGGATGAGCAAGAATATTGCCACCAATCCAAAGGCAATTCTGTATTCAACAATGATCTTTGATAATCTTCTGAGCATTTTATTTCCCTCCAACTTTCGGAAATTTCCGAAAGTTTTAGATAGTTAGCATTTAAAAACTTTACTAAGTGTGAGGAGGGGTTTACAGTAACTTTTATTTAGGATTTTTGCTGAATTCTTTCAGATGATTCTTATGCTCCCACAGAGAGAATCCAGAGCTTGAGAGCGTAGCTGGATGTTCTGCCAGATTTAGAATCAGAGAGAAAAACTGAAAACCCAAAATCCCGGCAACTCCTCTTTGGATAATACTACAATTTGTCCCTCACGCAGGCCTTCGGCATTACTACTCAACCCCCACGAACCTCGAACTGAAAAAACTACAGGAATCACCTTACGTTGGCACTAAATGAACTCCTGCCCAAAGGTTCCGGGATTTTTACGCCGCTGATGCTTATGATTCTTCCAAGGAGAGGTACAAGCACGGGAAACCGCATGAGGGATTCTGGGATGCTTTAACAACCTGCTTTGATGACAGAATACCTTGTTTTCTGAAAGAAACTACTGCGGCCAAAAATAAGAGAGATTGCCTCAAGGCAGGATAAACGTGAGTCCTAAGAGTTCCTTGTTCACTGACTTCACTATCGAGAACTTGTGAGATTTTCCCTCCATGTCAACCCTAACTACCGTGCTGGCTAGTTCTTCTAGCAGGGGCAAGGCTTCTGAAACAGCAGTCTTCAACAAGTCAGCGTTGATGAAATAAAATGTAATCCTTCGCTTGTCGCCAACGAAAGAGAGGAGTCCATTCACAGTACTCAACACTTCCCTCTTAGACTCGGCAAGCAAGAAGAGCTTCTCAATGCCCAGAACAGGATTAACTACCGCCCCCCCCGAGAGGGGCGCAAAAATTTGTCCATACTCTCGCTCTCGAATTACCGGCTCTTTAATCTGAAGCCGTCCAACAACTTGGCCAACTTTTATCCTTCCCCCAAACTTTATGGCTTTAACATCATCCAAGATGCTCGCGTCAAATCCAGCCAACTTCATCTGAGTCTTGTACAAGTAAAGAGTGTCCAAGACGTCGTCAACGACTACTTGGTACCCCTTCTCTTTGGCCCAATTTATCAAGTGCAGGAGCCCCAAGTAAGGAGCTCCCGTCGAAGAATGCTCGATCAGCACACTTTCACCAGGCTTAACATCATCCCAAACATTTTTAGCAATACTCATTCATGCTCACCCTCTCAATTGGACCTCCATTAATACTTCAAACCCTAAGGAAATTTAAATCTTACTCTAACGCCAAAAAATGGGGCCTGAATGAAAGAATTGAAATAAAATTCACTTGCAGACAAAATGCTTTTGTGACAGTCGCATAATCTCCACGCGAGGTTTGAATCCTTGGATTGAAGATTTTGGGACTTCTCCTATCAAAGCAAGCTCTACAGAAACCTCCACAACTTGCTCGCTGAGAGCCTTAAGCATTTCCAAACTCCGCTCATTCACATACTCTATTTCCTCCTTCACATATTTTTGTTGTAGTCTCTGAGCAATCACTACCAATGTATTCTTGTGGCGCAGGAGCTTAGCCTTGAGAGGGAGCATCATGGGAGATACTATCTCTTCAGCACTCCCTAACTACACCATTAGAGAATTATTTAACACATGTATTAGATAAAGTTAAGGTGCCAAACGTGAATATATACCTGGTGAATAGGATGGATGTGCTAAGCAAAGTTAAAGTCAGAGTTGAAAATGTTGTCGCATCAATAGACCTGCATGGAGAGATTGATTTAGAAAAAGTTGTCAGCAACTTAAAAAATGTCGAATACAATCCAAGCATTTTTCCTGGTGCAATATACAAGCTTGAAAGGCCCAAAACTACCTTTTTAATTTTTGATACTGGAAAGCTGGTGTGTACGGGAGCAAAGAACAGTGAGGAAGTAAAGGAAGCAGTTAAAACACTTGTAAGGCAATTGGAAGGATTGGGAATTAAGTTTTCAGATGACCCAACAATTGAAATTCAAAACCTAGTAGCTTCTGGAGACCTAAACATGGGGAATCTGGACTTAGACATCATTGCTTTAACTCTGCCTAACTGTGAGTATGAGCCGGAGATATTTCCTGGAATAATTTACAGAGTCAGGGGTTCAAGATTAACAGTGCTTCTCTTTACTACAGGCAAAATTGTTGTTGCTGGAGCTAGGAATGAGGAAGACATCTGTTTTGCTGTAAAAAATCTCCTTGAGGAATTAGAAAAGCATGAAATTATGTGAAATTATAAACATAGGGGAGCAATGCGATAAGCTTAAATATGCAAATTTTTTTACATAGATATGAAGGTGACTCTCATGAAAACATCAGAGGCGGCTTTAAATGAAGCGGAAATAATAGATTATCTCCATAAAGTGATGGACAACAGGTTTGCGAGCTTCATCCTAAAGGAGATGACAGAGGTCAAAAAGCTTGAGAAATCCCTTGGCGTGTATGCTGGGGTTTTAAAACCAAGAGGCATCAGGGAAAGGCTCCACGCAAAAATCGTCGGTGAGGCCCTTGAGAAGGGCGCCGAGAAGTTCGGAGCAAGCCCTGAGACGATTAAAAGCCACCTCAAAGACCCCTACATGAGGAAGGGCTTCGCCGTGGTACTCAGGAGCATAGCGGAGTATGGAATAACGAAGCCCCAGAGGCTGGTTGCGCCTTTTATGGTCGTCTGGGACTTTACGAAGCAGTGCAACCTCAAATGCAAGCACTGCTACGCCAACGCCACGCCGTATCCGGCACCCGATGAGCTGACCCTTGAGGAAAAGCTGAACATCGTTGACCAGCTTGACGAGGCTGGTGTTGCCGCCATATCCTTCTCTGGAGGGGAACCCCTGATAAACAAGGACTTCTGGAAGGTTGCTGAGTATGCCGCCTCGAAGGGCTTCTACCTCTCTGTCGCCACGAACGGAACTCCCATCTCCGAAAAGGTTGCGAAAAGATTGAGAAAGGTCGGAATAAGGTACGTTGAGATAAGCCTTGACGGACCAACCCCAGAAATTCACGATGAGTTCAGGGGGGTTAAAGGAGCATTCAATGCCACAATCAGGGGGATAAAGAACGCCAAAGCTGCAGGGCTCAGCGTCGGCATAGCAACGACGGCAACCCACGAGAACATTGACTACATCCCAGACATGGTGGAGCTCGCGAGGGAACTGGAGGTAAGAAGGTTCATAGTCTTCAACTTCATACCCACGGGGAGGGGGAAGGAGATAATCAGGGAAGATCTCACTCCCGAGGAGAGGGAAGAGCTCATGAAGTACCTCTACAACGAATGGAAGAAGGGAGATATACAGATCTTCTCCACCTGTCCGGCATACGCGAGAATATCAATAACCGCAATGGACAGGGGCACGGGTGATAAGATTTCGCCAACTCATTTTGCCGAGATCGAGATACCGAAAGAGTTTGGTGGAGCGGCGAAGGCACTGACAGAGTTCATAGGCGGCTGTGGTGCGGGGAGGATTTACTGCTCAATAGAACACAACGGAGACATTCAGCCCTGCGTGTTCATACCCATTAAGGTTGGCAACGCCATAAAGGACGGCTTCGTGAACGTGTGGAAGAACAGCGAGGTCTTCAACAGACTGAGGGATAGGGATGCACTTGATTACGCCTGCAGGGACTGCCCGTTCAGGTACGTGTGCGGCGGTTGCAGGGCGAGGGCGTACGCGTATTATGGTGATATCCTCGCCCCTGACCCCGGGTGCATACTTATGAAGGAGGAGTGGGAGAAGCTTGTTCAGAAGGTGAATTTAAATGAAAATCCTGCTCATCTCGCCCCCGACTATCAGCGCTATTAAAGCGATTATCGGCACGACGGGCCCGCCCCTCGGTTTGGCATATTTGGCATCTATGGTTAGGGACGAGCACGACGTGAGAATCGTTGATTCTTTGGCGGAGGACTACACCTACAGGGACGTAGAGAGGATAATAAAGAAGTACGACCCCGACGTCGTTGGAATAACATCAACGACTTCCATGATGCCCGATGCCTGCATAGTTGCAAAAATCGCGAAGATGCACAACGAGAACGTGAAGGTTGTTATGGGAGGTCCCCACGTTACATTTGTCCCGGAGAGAACCTTCAAGGAATGCCCCTACATAGACTTCATAGTGAGGGGAGAGGGCGAGATAACGTTCAGGGAGCTCATCGATGCCCTTGACAGGGGGAAAGACACATCGAACATTTTGGGGCTGAGCATAAACATGGAAGGGAAGGTAAGGAACAACCCTCCCCGGCCCTTGATAAAAGATGTGGATACCATTCCCATGCCATCTTACGACCTTCTCCCAATGGATAAGTATAAAGCTGATGGTGTCAGATTTGGAACCGTGATGACGAGCAGGGGCTGTCCGTTTGACTGCGTTTTCTGCTCCTCCTCCCTGCAGTTTGGCAAGAGGTGGCGCGGGCATAGCGATTCGAGGGTCATCGAGGAGCTGAGGATACTCCACGACGAGTACAAAATTCGGGAGATAGAGTTCCTCGATGATACATTCACGTTAAACAGGCCGAGAGCGATAAGGATTGCGAAAAGGATTAGGGAGGAGGGTCTCGATATCTCCTGGTCGGCCTCTTCAAGGGTTGACCTCTTCACGGACGAGGTTGCCAGGGCTATGAAGGCCGGTGGCTGCCATACCGTTTATTTCGGAATCGAGTCCGGCTCCCAGAAAACACTTGACTTCATCGGCAAGAGAATAACCCCCGAGCAGTCAATGGCGGCTGTCAAGAAGGCGAAAAAACACGGGCTCAATGCTTTGGGTTCCTTTGTCATAGGTTTTCCAGAGGAGACAAGGGAAGACGTGGAAAAGACCATAAAGTTCTCCAAGAAGGTAGGGGTGGAATACGCCCAGTTCACGATAGCCACCCCTTACCCCGGAACGAGGCTGTGGAGCTACGCCCTGTCGAAGAATCTCATCCTGACGTTCAACTGGAGGAAATACACAACGTTGGACCCGGTAATGAAGTTGAAGAACTTCACTTCCGAGCAGATAAAGAGAATGCTCCAGAAGGCATACCTGTCCTTCTACCTGCGCCCATCGTATCTGATTAAGGATATAATTTCAAGGAAAGGCTTCATATTCAGGAGGGCCATCCCGAGGGCAATAGATATGGCAAAATCTATGATGGGAAGTTGTTAAGATGGTGAGAATAGTTTTAACGGCGGATAGAGCCCTCTTTACGGATTACCATGGTAGGAGTTTTTATGGATTTGGACTGTGCTTGCCGTACAGGCTCGTGCCCAAAAATGTGGAGTATCGCATATTGGCACCCAAAGTGCCTACGGATGGTGTAAGGGCAAAGTATGCTCCCTATGCTTTGGGTAAAGTGGAGGC
>CAZTOS010000049.1:11841-17968 GCA_964615185.1 uncultured Thermococci archaeon | reverse complement strand
TTGTTGATGAAGACAGTGACATTGTATATTATCAGATTGAGAGGGTGAAGTTTTAGTGTCAGCTGAAAGCTTTGTTTTATTGTTTTCTCCTTTGATCGTTCTTTACGTTCGTTTCACTGAGCTATGGCTTTAAATAATGTATAAATTAATCAGAAAAAGAAAAAAGCTCAACAAATCACTTTAAGAAGCCAGTTTTCTTTCCAAGATCCTCAAAGGCATCGATAACATATTGCAGGTCTTCCTTGCTGTGAGCTGCTGAAGGCTCAAGTCTAATACGAGCGGTTCCTAATGGTACTGTTGGATAGACAATTGCTTGTGCAAAGATGTTGTACTCCTCATATAATCTCCTTGAGAACTCCTGAGCCAATTTCTCATCATAGAGCATAACTGGGGTAATTGGATGCTTGGTGTTTCCAAGGTCATAACCGAGGTCTTTCAGACCTTTCTGGAGGAAGTGGGTGTTGTCCCAGAGCTTCTTAACAAGCTCATCACTGTGCTGGAGGATTTCAACTGCAGCTATTGCAGCAGCGACGTCTGGTGGGTTAAGTGCTGATGAGAACAAGAAGGGTCTTCCTCTCTGTCTTAGATATTCTATAGCCTCCTCCGGACCGGCAACGTAACCACCGATGACACCAAATGCTTTACTCAGCGTACCCATCTCAAAGTCAACTCTGTCGTGAAGCTTGTAGTGATCAACTATACCCCTTCCGCTGTCGCCGAGGACACCTTCACCGTGAGCATCGTCAACGTAAACCATTGCATCATACTGCTCTGCTAACTCAACAATCTCTGGCAGTGGTGCAAGATCACCATCCATTGAGAAGACACCGTCGGTAACAATGAGCTTCTTCTTGTAGTGCTTTGTCTCTTCAAGCCTCTTCTTTAAGTCCTCCATGTCAAGGTGCTTGTAGATAACCTTTGGTGCACCACTTAAGCGCATACCATCAATTATGCTTGCATGGTTCAGCTCCTCGCTGATGAAGACTCCATCATCGCCCTTCTTGAGGAGGGCGCTTAAAGCTCCGAGGTTCGCGTTGTAACCGCTCTGGAATAGGATTGCAGCTTCTCTCTTCTTGAACTTTGCAAGCTTCTCTTCAAGTTCAATGTGGAGCTCCATGGTTCCAGCGATTGTCCTAACAGCCCCAGCACCAACACCGTAGTCAAGAATAGCCCTTATTGCTGCCTCTTTAATCTTTGGATGTGCAGCTAAGCCAAGATAGTTGTTTGAACACATGTTCAAAACTTTCTTTCCGTCAACGACAACCCATGGACCCTGGGCACTTTGAAGAACCCTAATTCTGACGTAAAGACCTTTTTCTTTAAGTTCGTTTAATTCTTCAGTAATCCAGTCAAGCTTTCCCATAGAAACCACCAAAAGAGATTAAGTTTCATGGGTATAAAAATTTTGCACTGTCACAATGATAACAATTTCAATCGAAGCAGAAGGACTATCAGGGTAATCAACGCTATTGCAAGGCTTTCATTCGAGAGCCCAACATAACTCCCTCTGGACTTGGTAGGATATCCAACGATGATTTCATATTTAATGTTCATCCTTGGCAAGCTTTCAAAGATAACAATTCCAGAAACTTTTATTCCAAATCCTCTTTTCTTCACAGGATACAAAAATGGAAGAACACCTGAGAAGAAATCCAGAAAGAAATGCATTCCTACTCCAAAGACAAACAGCCAAAGATAAATGTTCTGAACATAAAGCGAAACAGCAAAAAGAGGAATCAAGAACAGAAAGGAGTGAAAATATCCTCTATGCTCTTCAAAAAAGACATCAAAATCAGGGAATATAGCACCAAATACAAGGATAACTACCGAAGCTAAACTTAAACTTTTACTGATAGCCAAAAATGCAAGCAAAGGAATTGATGCATGTTTTAGGGGATCCATCTTATCTCCCAAAGTTTTTAATATCTCAAGGCATAATAAACCTTTAGCTCACGATGATAGGTGATAGCTATGAATGAAGAAGTGAAAGAAGTTAAAATTCTGGAAAAACCATGGGTTGAAAAATACAGACCACAAAGATTAAACGAAATTGTAGGACAAGATCACATAGTTAAGAGACTCAAACATTACGTTAGGACTGGATCAATGCCCCATCTTTTATTTGCTGGTCCTCCTGGTGTTGGGAAGTGCCTCACGGGAGATGCAAAGGTCATTGTTAACGGTGAGCTAACGACCATCGGGAAGCTTGTGGAGAGAATAAGCAATGGTAGATTTGGCCCAACTCCAGTTAATGGTCTGAGGGTTCTTGGCGTTGACGAGGACGGCAAACTTATGGAGTTGCCCGTTGAGTACGTTTATAAGGACAGGACGGATGAGCTCGTCAGAATAAGGACGAGGCTCGGCAGGGAGCTTAAGGTCACCCCGTATCACCCGCTCCTCGTAAACAGAAAGAACGGAAGGATAGAGTGGGTTAAGGCAGAAAAGCTTAAGCCCGGAGATAGGCTTGCCGCTCCGCGCTTTCTTCCGGCGGTTCTCGACGAAGACCCCTTAGCTGAGTGGCTTGGCTACTTCATCGGCGATGGTCATGCCGATGCTCAGGGCAACATCATAACCTTCACGAACACGGACGAGAGGCTCAGAAAGCGCTTCATGAAGCTCACCGAGAGGCTTTTCCCAGATGCGAGAATTAAGGAGAGAATCCACAAGAACCGCGCGCCTGATGTTTATGTGAACTCGAAGATGGCCAAAGAGCTCGTTAAAAGTCTCGGTTTAGCTGGCAAAAAGGCGGAGAGGGTTTACATACCCGCACAGGCATGGAAAGGCCTTCGCTCTTTCCTGAGGGCATACTTTGACTGCGACGCTGGAGTTGAGGCGAATGGAGTGGTTCTCTCCACTGCCAGCAAGGAGATGGCGGAACAAATCTCCTATGCCCTCGCTGGGCTTGGTATAGTTGCCAAGGTGAGGAGCAAAATTGTCAAAGGATGCACCTACTATTATGTTGTCATCTCAGGCTCCGAGAACATATCGCGCTTCCTCTCCGAGATCGGCTTCTCGGTTGAAGAGAAAAAGAGGAAGGCAGAAGCCCTCGTCAAGAAGCCGAACCCCAATATCGGCTCGCTCTACGCCGATAGGGAGCTGATTTCCTACGTCAGGGACAGGCTTAAGCTGAAGTTCTACGATGACAAGGGCCGTTGGAGTCCAGAAAAGGCCAAGAGAATAGCTTGGGAGCTCATGAAGGAAATCTACTACCGCCTCGACGAGCTTGAGCGGATTGAAAAGGTTTTATCAAAGAGCATCTTAATAGGTTGGAATGAGGTCGCGAGGAGGAGGAAGGAAATAGCCGAGAAGACGGGAATAAGGGCTGACAGGATTCTTGAGTACATCAAGGGCAAGAGAAAGCCAAGCTTGAGGAACTACCTCAAGATTGCCAAAGCACTGAGCATTGAGCTTGAGGAAACGATAGAGGCCATGCACACCTTCGCGAGGAAGTACTCCAGCTACGCCGAGATTGGGAGACTTATCGGGACATGGAATTCAAGCGTCAGAATAATCCTTGAGAGCAACACCGAGAAGATAGAGGTTCTTGAGGAGATTAGAAAGGCCGAGCTAAAGCTTTTGAGGGAGATACTCAACGATGAGAAGCTCAAGAGGGGCGTCGCTTATCTCATCTTCCTCGCTCAGAACGAGCTCCTCTGGGATGAGATAGTCGAGGTTGAGAAGCTTAAGGGCGACTTCGTAATCTACGACCTTCACGTTCCAAACTATCACAACTTCATCGGCGGCAACCTTCCGACGGTTCTCCACAACACAACAGCCGCACTGGCCCTTTCACGAGAGCTATTTGGCGAAAACTGGCGTCACAACTTCTTAGAGTTGAACGCCTCGGTCTCCAAGGATACTCCAATACTTGTGAGAATCAACGGTCGGGTTATGAGGACAACCTTTGCCGAGCTTGATAAGCTTTACTTCGACGAAAGCGATGGTGATGTCGCCTACAAAGATGCACCCAACCTTGAGGTTCTCACGGTTGACGAAAACTACCGCGTTAGATGGGCTCGTGTGAGCAAGATAATCCGCCACCGCGTCCCCGTTATACTCCGCGTTCACCTCGAAGGCGGCGGAAAGCTCGAACTGACCGGGAACCACTCGGTCATGGTGCTCACCGAGAACGGACTTGAAACAGTAAAGGCTAGCGAGTTGAACGAAGGATCAATTCTTCTCAGCTTTACCGCAAACCTTGAAGGCCTTCTCGATGTCCTTGACCTGAGTGGGTACAGGATTAAGGAGAGCGCGAGGACGAGAACCTTTGATGGGCTTCCCGTCAGTGAGGAGCTCTCCTACATGCTCGGCCTCTACGCAGCTGAAGGTGCCGTTGGCTTTAGGGGTAACACCTCGGGTCAGGTAATCTACACCCTCGGAAGCCACGAAGGTGAGCTGATAGACCGCGTTAGGGCTTTTGCCAAGAACCTTAGGGTGAGCTTCTACGAGAACAACGTGAGTTCGGCCTTTGACCGCTCGCGAAAGAGCGCGCACCAGCTCAGGTTCCTCAACACCCAGTTGGCCAAGTTCTTCGAGGAGAGCTTCTACGACGGGAGCGGCAGGAGGGCAGTGAACAAGAGGATTCCGGGCTTCGTCTTCGAGTTTCCAATTCAGGAGAGGATAGCATTCCTTAGAGGACTCGCCGACGGCGACGGAAGTGGAGAGTGGGGCGAAGTAGTCAGGGTTTCCTCAGTTTCAAGGGATTTACTCATAGACACCGTCTGGCTCGCGAGGGTTTCGGGTATAGAGGCGAGCCTCTTCGAGAGGGAGGTGAGGCTCATCTGGAAGGGTGGAATGAAGTGGAGCAAGGCTGAGCTCCTCCCGGCCGGGCCAATAGTTAAGATGCTCATGGCGATAGAGAACGCCATTGAGGGCAACTGGCGCTACGAGTTCAGACACCAGCTCTACGAGGGCAAAAAACGTGTCAGAAAGGCGACTTTGAGGAAGGTCATAGAGATGGTAAACGAGGAGAAGCTGGATGGGAAGGGTAAGAGAATCCTCGAAACGCTGAAGAAGCTCATCAACACGGATTTGCACGCCCTTTTGGTTAGGAAGGTTGAGCTCATTGAGTACAATGACTTCGTCTACGACGTCAGTGTTCCGGACAACGAAATGTTTTTTGCTGGAGAACTCCCAGTTCTGCTCCATAATTCTGACGAGCGCGGAATAAACGTGATTAGGGAGAAAGTGAAGGAGTTTGCCCGCACGAAGCCGATAGGAGGAACGAGCTTTAAGATAATCTTCCTTGATGAGGCGGATGCTTTAACGCAAGATGCCCAGCAGGCATTGAGAAGAATGATGGAGATGTTCTCGAATAACGTTAGATTTATCCTGAGCTGTGTCACTGGGGACACAAAAATCTACACGCCTGACGAGAGAGAGGTTAGGATAAGGGACTTTATGAGGCACTTCGAAGAGGGCCTTCTTAGGGAGATAAGCAACAGGGCTGGAAGGGACACGGTCATTGCGGCAGTTGCCTTCAACTCCAAGATAGTTGGCCACCCCGTCTTCAGGCTGACTCTTGAGAGCGGAAGGGTAATCGAGGCGACAGGAGACCACATGTTCCTAACGCCTGAAGGCTGGGTTCAAACGTACGACCTAAATGAGGGTTCGGAGGTTCTCGTCAGGCCGACGCTTGAGGGAACGCCCTATGAGCCGGATCCGAGGCCGATAATAAACCTCCGCGATTTCTACCACTTCCTTGAAAGAATCGAGCGCGAACATGGGCTCAAACCTCTTGGAGAAGCGAAGAACTTCCGCAAGCTCTTAACGAGGGATAAAGAGAGAGTCCTTGCAAGGGTTCTTGAGCTCAAAGCGGAGATGGAAAAAGGACTGACGAAGAGGGAAGCTGAAATCCTGAGGGAGATTCCAGAGAGCTGGATCTCAAGAAGGGAGCTCCAAGAGAAGGTTGGCCTCTCAAGGGTAAGGCTCAACCAGCTCCTCCAGAGCCTTGAGGAGAAGGGCTACGTCGAGAGGAGGGTTGAGGGCAAAAAGCAGTTCGTCAGAAAGGTACGTGAGGGCAAACCTCTAAGGAATGCCATGGATGTGAAGAAAATCATCGAGGAGGAGTTCGGGATTGAAGTGAGCTACTCAATCGTCAGGAAGCTCCTCAACGGCGAGATAAACG
>CAZTOS010000049.1:0-11741 GCA_964615185.1 uncultured Thermococci archaeon | reverse complement strand
GGGATTGAAGTGAGCTACTCAATCGTCAGGAAGCTCCTCAACGGCGAGATAAACGGAATTGCATACAACATCCTGAGAGAGGTCAGGGAGATGTGGCTCGTCCGCTATGATGACGAAAGAGCCGGAATCCTCGCGCGTGTCCTCGGCTTCCTCCTCGGCGACGGTCACTTGGCCAAGGGATGGCGTAGAATTTGGTTCAACTCAAGCAGAGAAGAGCTTGAGCTCCTGGCTGATGACCTAAGAAGGCTCGGCCTGAAGCCATCTGAAATAATCGAGAGCTCGGAAATCAGCGGAAGAAAGGTCGAGGGCAGAATACACATGCTCTACGTTGACAGCTCGGCCTTCCACGCACTTATGCGCTTCTGGGGTGTCGAGGTCGGCAACAAAACGGTCAAGGGCTATACCGTTCCGGAGTGGATAAAGAGAGGCAACCTCTTCGTTAAGAGGGAGTTCCTGAGGGGACTCTTCGGGGCAGATGGTACAAAGCCGAGTGGGGAGCGCTACAATTTCAACGGCATCAAGCTTGAGATGCGCGCAACAAAGGAGAGTCTCGAAAGGACAACGGAGTTCTTCAGTGAGGTGGCTGAGCTTCTCCAGGAGTTCGAGGTTGATTCAAGGATTGTGGTCTCCCCCGCCGAGGGCGAGAAGTTCATCGTTCGCCTGATTGTTACACCTAACGACGCCAACTACCTCCGTTTCCTCACGAGAATCGGCTACGCCTATGCCAAAGACGCCTATGCGAGGCTTGTCGGCGAGTACCTCAGAATTAAGCTGGCCTACAAGGAGCTCATTCTCCCGGAGATTGCCGAGAGAGCCGTCGAGCTTGCCACCTCAACCAACCCAACCCAAGCAGTCAAAGTCCTTGGCGTTAAGAGGGACTTCGTCGTGAATAGGCTTAAAGGAGTTCCCATTGGTCTAACGAGGGACTTCATGACCTTCAAGGAGTTCATCCGCGAGAGAACCCTTGACGGCTATGTCGTTGAGCGGATCATCAAGAAGGAAGAGCTCGGTTACCTCGATGTTTACGACGTGACCTGCGCGAGGGACCACAGCTTCATATCCAACGGGCTTGTAAGCCACAACTGCAACTACTCCTCCAAGATCATCGAGCCAATTCAATCAAGATGTGCAATATTCAGATTCAGACCCCTTAAGGACGAAGACATTGCAAAGAGAATTAAGTTCATAGCAGAAAATGAAGGGCTTGAATTAACTGAAGAAGGACTGCAGGCAATTCTTTACATTGCTGAAGGTGATTTAAGGAGAGCAATTAACGTTCTCCAAGCGGCAGCAGCACTTGATACAAATATTACAGACGAAAACGTCTTCATGGTTGCGAGCAGGGCAAGACCAGAGGATGTTAGAGAAATGATGCTCATGGCATTAGAGGGCAACTTCCTTAAAGCAAGGGAAAAGCTCAGAGAAATCCTTCTCAAACAGGGTTTAAGTGGAGAAGATGTCCTCATTCAAATGCATAAAGAAGTGTTCAATCTGCCAATAAGTGAGCCTAAGAAAGTTGCTTTAGCTGATAGAATTGGAGAGTACAACTTTAGATTGGTAGAGGGAGCAAATGAAATGATTCAGCTTGAAGCTTTGCTTGCCCAGTTCACCCTGCTGGGCAAATGATTAGGTGAGCACGATGGACATACCCTGGGTTGAGAAGTATCGTCCAAAAAGGCTGAGAGAGATAGTTAACCAAAGACGGGCTCTTGAAAAAGTTGAAGCATGGATTAAGCAGTGGTTTCATGGACGGCCAAAGAAAAAGGCTCTCCTCCTTGCAGGCCCACCAGGAAGTGGAAAGACGACCACAGTCTATGCCTTAGCAAATGAGTATAAGTTTGAGGTCATTGAGCTTAATGCAAGTGATGAAAGAACCTTCGAGAAAATAAGGCGTTACCTTGATGCCGCATATACGATGGACATTTTTGGAAGGAGGAGAAAGCTCATATTCTTAGATGAGGTCGATAACATAGAGCCAAGCGGTGCTCATGAGATTGCAAAGCTCATAGACAGGGCAAGAAATCCCATAATCATGGCCGCCAATAAATACTGGGAAGTGCCCGCTGAAATAAGAAATAAGGCCGAGGTCGTTGAATACAAGAGATTGACTCAAAGAGAGATTATGCAGGCACTTTTTAGGATTATTAAGGCAGAGGGCATATTCGTGCCAAAGGAAATAGTTGCGGAGATAGCAAAAAGAGCAAGCGGAGATTTAAGAGCTGCGATAAATGATTTGCAAACCGTGGTTGCCGGTGGAATAGAGGATGCAAAAGAAGTACTTGCTTACAGAGATGTGGAAAAAACAGTTTTCCAAGCACTTGGTCTGATTTTCGGAAGCGACAATACAAAGAGAGCAAAAATGGCAATGTGGAACTTAGACATGACACCCGATGAGTTGCTTCTCTGGGTTGATGAAAACATTCCATACGTTTACTATAAACCCGAAGATATTGCCGAAGCGTATGATGCAATAAGCAGGGCTGATATATATCTTGGAAGGGCTAAAAGAAGCGGAAACTACGGGCTGTGGAAGTATGCAATAGACATGATGACAGCAGGAGTTGCAGTTTCGGGAGTGAAAAAGAAAGGATTTCTTAAATTTTATCCTCCAAAGACCCTCAGAATGCTTAGGGATACAAAGGAAGAAAGGGGAATTAGGGACTCAATTATCAAGAAAATTATGAAGCAGATGCACATGAGCAAGCTTGAAGCTATCGAGACAATGCAGATATTCAAAACAATCTTTGAAAACAACTTAGACGTTGCTGCCCATATAGCGGTTTTCCTGGATTTGGGAGATAAAGAGATAGAGTTCTTAGCTGGAGACAAAGAAAAAGCAACAAAGATTAAGGGCAAAACGCTCTCAATTCACAGAAAGCTCAAAAAAGCTGGAATTGAGATAAAAGAAGAGCCTCCCAAAGAAGTCGAAGAGGAGAAAATTGAAGAAGGGCATGAGGAAGAAACTGCAGAAGTAGAGAGTGAAGAAGTTTCTGAAGAAGAAAAAGAAAGCGAAGAAATCGAGAAGGAAATAGAAGAGGCAGAATGGGAGAAAGAAGAAAAACCCAAGAAGGAGGAGAAGATTGACAAAGCTAAGAAGAAAGGTAAGCAGGCAACGCTGTTTGACTTTTTAAAGAAATGAGCCCTCCTTCATTTCTACTTTACGGTGGAATTCATGAACAAGCTCCAAAAAGTTTTTCTCATCTGTGGGATCATTGAAATTCTTCTGGGGGCTGTAGTTATTTATAGTGCCTATATCAATACAAGAGAGAATCCAGAGGATTTTGATGAGGCTGGAGGAAGTTGGGGACAAATGATGATCTTTTTAGGAGCTTTAACGCTGTTTTCTATACCAGCTTACGAGAGTAAATTTGTTGTCTTTGTAATTCTTGGCACTGCAGGATTCATCGGTGGCATGGCTACCTATTTTATCATTCAGGAGCTATTCCTGGATAGAATTCCAGACCCAGTTGTCATAGCTCACTCCTTACTGTTTTTCATATCTCTATATGGCATCCTACTGAGCTTTAGAAAAGCTTAATATCGGCACAAACCTTGTAAACATGTGGTTTATAGTCCGCTATTTTCTTTATATTCACTTCACAGTCTTTTCCAAGCTTTTGACATTCTTCTTCAATTCTTCTTTTAAACTCATCAAATTCATCTTCATGGACAAAGTCGTAGTAATGAACCCACTTCTCAGCTTTACTTAAAGCCAAACTTAAAGCATCAACTCCTTTTGGAGTTGGACTTATTACCCTGTCAAAAGTTCCAAGCTTGGGAACAATTTCAAAAACATCTCCACGAATTACCTCGATTTTTCCCTTGAGTTTGTCCTTATTGAGCTCAATATTTTCCAATCCAAGTCTTACTGCATCTTCGTTAAGTTCTATCGCGACGATTTCAACATTCTTAAAGCGGGCAATAACGAGTGCATAGGGCAAGACTCCAGCGAACATCAAAAGAATTCTCTCCCCATCTTGAACAAGTTGAGCCAATCTGTATCGTTCGCCTTTCATTCGTGAATTGAAGAAAACTTTACCTAAGTCAACTTTGATTTTAACACCATTCTCTTTATGAACTGTGGTTAGTCTCTTTTCACCCCAAATTATTTCATACTCTCTCACTCTGAACTTTCCCTCGTGAAACCCCCTTTTTGCAATCACCTTTATGAATGGATGGACAATCAGAAGAGCCTCAATAATGTCTTTTTGTCTATGCTCAAGCTCCTTTGGAATCTGGATAACAGCTATGTCCCCTATTATGTCATATCTCCTTAAATATGCAAGCTCTTCTTTTGTAAGCTTCTCAGCCAGAACACTTTCAAGATTTTTGTATATCTGTCTCTCGGGCCTAAATGGCAATTCCACATCCACAACTTCAAATCCAAGCCCCATAAGCTCTGGAGTACTAACAACAGGCAAAAGAACAAAGTTCTCTTCGCGTTTGGGCCTTCTTTTCCCATCATATAACCCAAGTTTCTTCAAAAGATTCTTAACTTTCTCTGCTTCATGTTTCTGAACTCTCACTGCTGGCATGTTCTTCCCTATCTTCTTTCTCATTTAAAGGCTTTTCACTTATTATTCTTTTCAAAGTTTTCTTTTGTAACAGCTCCAAATAGTGTAGTTTCCATCTGATCACACCCAATATGGCTGTCTTAACATTATTGCGTGCTTAAAAATCTCAATAAGCTCTTCATCTGTGGCACCATTCCTAATAGGAGTTAGTATATCGATTAAGTCATCTCTTCTCAGGAGACATGTTTTTAAGTACCCATCAGCTGTCAATCTTATTCTCGTGCAATTTGCACAGAATACTGTATTATGCATTGAACGAACAACTTCAACCTCAGCAACACCATTTTTAGTCGGGATGAAATACTTTTTCCTTCTGTGCATTCTCCTTTCCCGTATTTCAATAGCTTTCTTTGAAAATTCATCTTCAAGAGGCTTTAGCGGATAAAAGTACCGTTTAAAAAACCATGATTCAGTCATTTCACGAGGAACTTCAATCTCTATGAGCTGAAGAACTGCACCAATCTTGGCCGCATAGTTTATCATGTCCCATATTTCATCATGATTCAAGTCCTTCATGACAACCATGTTAAGCTTAACTAACCTAAACAACCTAACGGATTTTTCAATGCCCTTTAAGACCCAAGGTAGAACATCAAATCCAGTTATTTTCTTATACTTCTCTCTATCAAGAGTATCCAGACTTATATTCACCCTGTCTAAACCCGCTGCTTTAAGATTTTCAGCGAGTCTATCCATGATGGTGCCATTTGTTGTCATTGACAAATCCATAACATAGGGCCGTATTCTTTTGACGATTTCAACAATGTCATTCCTTACTGTGGGTTCTCCACCAGTAAGTTTTACCTTCTTTATTCCAAGATTAGAGGCAACCTTAACTATCCTTTCAATCTCTTCTGGCGTCATCTGCCTTTTTCCCTTCGTCTGTCCTTCTCTGTGACAGTAAAAACAACTTAAATTGCATTCTTCAGTTACAGAGATCCTAAGATTCGTTACTGGTCTTCCGAATCTGTCAACCAAAACCATGATTTCACCTTCCTTATTTTGATTAATTTACCTACTTAAAAAAAGATTATGGGAAAATGCTTTTGTTTAACAACGAAAAGTAAAAGTATGATGTATGAGCATAGATTATTAGGGGGAGTAAATGTGGATGTAGAAAAATTGAAAGAGCTAATTTTAAGAGCAGAGACTCTCCATAAAGACTTCGAAAAACTGTTCCTAAAACTCTACGAGTACGCAAATCAGGATTATCTTGAAGGTGTTGAGGAAGTTATTCTCAAGCTTCATGAGCTGAGTGAGAAAAAATTTGAAATTGCATCTCAGATTTATAAAAGAATTGCTCCAGTCAGAGGGCGGCTCGAAAAAACCGGAAGAGAACTTCAGAGAAATGAACATCAAATGAAGTTTAGAATTGAGGAGATAATGGGCATATTAGGGCATGCAAAAGAGAGCTTTAGTGAAAAACTCAAAGCAAAAGCCGCTCTTCAGAGATTGTTCCAATTTCACAGAATTTATGATTATTCGGTAACTCAATCATTGCAACGACTTAGTGCAGAAATTGAGGGATTGATCTTCATAAGCGAAAAAGAGAAAAAGCCACCAACGAGTATAATTGAGAGACTCAAAAAAATTGAGGAACTTGAAGAGAGAGTAAACATCCTAACAAATTTCATGTTTCATCTTTACTCTAATCCCTCTTGGGTTTACAAAATTGAAGAATCCCTAAAAGAATGGCATTCCAAAGGTCTGCTGTGGGTTGAACCAAGAAATGTGGAGCAGAATACTGGAATTAAGAGAGAGCATGCAGCTCAAATCTTGGATGGTCTAACACTAATTGGGATTGTGGAAAAAAGAAAAAGAGGTGGTGAAAGTGTCTACAAACTCAGAGGTTTCGGTGAGGATTAGGGGAATATACAGCACAGCATTGACAAAGTTGCTACTGGATAGAGGATTTAAGATTAGTCAGCCCAGCCAGAAAATAGCAGAAAGATTGAAAATTGAAAAGACATACAGTGAATTTGATGTTGATATATACGACAGAAAGGATAATAGAGGAGTTGTTTTAGTCGGAACCAAAGTTGATAAGGTTAAGAGTGTTTTTGAGGAAGAATTTATAGATGTGTTTTTTAGGAAAATGCCCTATCAGCTTTATGGTATATACAAAGGAATAGTGGTCAAAAGAGATGAGCAATACGTATATGTGGACATAGGCAGTGCTATTGGAACTGTACTCATAGAGGAAGTACCTGATGCTGCGGAAGGTGATGAGATTTTAGTCCAAGTTAAAAAACATAATGTACTGCCCCATCTCAGTACTCTGCTGACAATTCCCGGAGATTACGCCGTATTGATACCTAAACCAATTGGAGCCCAGAGACATGTAAAGATTTCAAGAAAAATACGAGATTTAGAGGAGAGGGAAAGGCTTAGAATTCTCGGATTAAGCGTTGATTTAGGAGAATGGGGAATACTTTGGAGGACTGCTGCTGCATACAAAGACTGGAATACTCTAAGGGATGAGCTGGTGAACCTATCAAAAATTGCAGATAAGCTAAAAGACGCAGACAGACACTCCGCACCTACAAAGATAATCGAGGGGAGAGACATATATGAAGTAGAGTTCGGAGGAGGCACAAGGAAAAAACTCGATAACATTAGAAATGAAGTTCTACCAACAATAGAAGGGCATCACCAATTCAAAGCATATGACCCCGAATTCAGTTTTGCCGTCGAAATTGCCGAAGGCATTCTCTCAAAAATACCATCTCAGAGGATTAAAGTCAGGGAAGGATTTATGGAAGCTTTAGTTGAGAATAAGGGACCAAAAATAGGGTGGCTATTTACCTTAGAACACATAAAGCCAGATGGGCAAAAAGTAAGAATAGGGCCGGGAGAGATTTTGGAAGTTTCAATAAATCCCCTCCGAATAAAAATAAAGCGGAATCTCAAACCAGGGAAAGTATATGATGGACTGGAGCTTCCAATTGAATATGGTGACTATGCAATAACCGAGATAGAAGAGGGCAAATGGTGGTATAAACATAGCTATTACGATAAAGATGGTAATCTGAAGGGAGAATACTATAACATAAACACACCAATTGAGATATACCCCGACAGAGCAAGGTACATAGATCTCGAAGTTGATATCGTAAAGTGGCCAGATGGGAAAAAGGAGATAATTGATAAGGAAGATCTAAAAAGACACTACGAAGAGGGTATAATAAGTGAAAAGCTGTATAAAGCTACATTGCGTATAACTCAAGAGGTCTTTGAAAAGATTTAATTTACCCCACTCTTTCTTTTTCTTAAACTAAATATCCTCAATCCCTCTATCGGTAATCTTGAAGTAGACTATTCCCCCCTCAGGTCTAAAACGATGCCTTTCCAAAATAGCAATTCTTATTCCTGGTTTGCTGAGTTTTTCAAGCCTAAGTATATCCTTACATTTATACCCCAAAGTGTGTTCTGCAATTGGTTTTAATGATCCAGAATTCGAGTCGAAATAAACTTGGTTAACAACTATCACAGCTAAATTATATTTCCTCGCAAGCCATAAAAGAACTTGAAGCTGCTTTCCTAATTCTACATTTAAGCTTTGCCTATCCTTCTCCACCCTATAATGAGATGTTACAGAATCCACAACAACAAGAGCAAACCTACTATTCACTACTGTCTTAAGTCTTGATATAACCCTCTTCTGCTCTTTAAAATCATGAGGCTCAAAAATTATGAATCTTTGAAGAGTCTCTTCCGGGTCTATGCCCCTCTTTTCTGCCATCAGTTTAAGCCTTTCTGGAGAGAAACCCCCTTCCGTATCTATGTACACTACTTTACCCTTATTGAGCATGCCAACTTGCATTGCTAACGTAGTTTTTCCAGTAGCAAAAGCTCCATATACCTGAGTTAGCACACCCCTTCCAATTCCTCCTCCCAAGAGTTCATCTAAGTTTTTACTGCCTGTTGTTAACTTTTCCATAGAACCACCAATTATATATGAAAGACTTCTCCAACAGTTAGAGGCTTTACCAAGACCCAAACTCTTCTCTTTCTAAGTTCCTCCTGAAGCTTTTCAACACTTCCCGATCCATAAACCCCATAATGCATTGGTATGGCTATTCTTGGTCTCACCGCTTCGATTATATCGGCAGCTTCTCTTTCACTGGCTGTGGAGCGACCACTTATCGGGACAAGGATTATGTCAACCATTCCCTTAAGTCTATTAAAAAGAGGCGTATAATAAGTATCTCCGGTATGCCAGATTCTTTTTTCTCCAAATATTAGATAGCCAAGAGGGTACTGACTTGAGGGATGTTCTGCATATATTCCTCTAACTCTAACTCCATTTTTAAGTTCAATTTCCTGACCCTCTTCAATGACCTGCACATCGGTTATCCCATCACTGATTGCCATTAAATAGACAGTTTTCGGCCCAATAACCCTTGCCTTTCTGAGTCTTGCTAAAAGGGGAGTTTTTCCATAATGATCACTATGTTCATGAGTTACAAAAATATAATCAATTTCTCCAATTTTATCATCGTCAACATCTGGATAGGGATCTATTAAAATTCTCACTCCTCTTGTCTCAATAAGAAAACATGCATGACCATACCATACAATTTTCATTGGCTCTGCCTCCGAAATAAGACTTCGTTATCCTTAAACTTAAATCTTTCCATTTGTTGTTTGTTCCCTTAAAAATCCAGCATTTAATAGTAAATAGTTGAGTTTATAAAGGGATATTTAAACTAAAAATAATGAGAAAGATGAAAGGATTAATAGTGCGAGAACCTTTTGCTTCATGGATAGTTGAAGGCAAAAAAGTTTGGGAAATAAGGAAAAGCAATACGAAGATTAGAGGGGAAATTTCCATAATAAGCAAAAAGAAGGCGATAGGAAAAGTCGAACTGATTGATGTTCTTGGACCTTTTACGCCAGAAGAACTAACAAATCATAAAGATAAGCACTTAGCAGATTATGAGTTTTTAAAGAAATATGCAAAAGGGGAGAAACTCTATGCCTGGGTGCTATCCAATCCCCAAAAATTTAAAAAACCAAAAGAAGTCATCATGGCAAATGGCGCCCAGATATGGGTGAATATTAGGGGGTTCAAGACATGAAAAAGTTCCTCTTCCTTCCTCTAAGCCTGCCACTTTTTATACTCTTCCTGTTGCTAATACCCATATTATTTCTGCTCTTTGCAGGAACTATAACACTGGCATTTCAAAAGCTTGGTCTCCCTCTCCCAGTTGCCTATACTTTGTTCTGGGCATCATTAATCGGTAGCTTCATAAATATCCCCATAGCCGAAACCAGGACCTACGCACCAATTTTGAAAGTTAAAGAGGTTAGCTTCTTTGGCATTAGGTATCCCGTCCCTTACACTGATTGGGGAGAACAGAAAATGATCATTGCGATAAACGTGGGAGGAGCACTTGTTCCTCTAAGCATAGTTACTTATGAGTTCCTCAGATTTGCTATTATTGGAAATACAGAATTAATTATTAGAATCCTTGTGGCAATACTCATAGCCACAATACTCAGTCATTTTTTCTCTAAGCCTGTAAAGGGACTCGGAATAGCAATTCCAACTTTCATTCCACCCTTAATAGCCGCATCATTAGCCCTTCTGCTTGGAGGTCCAAACAAACCAGCCATAGCATATGCAAGTGGTACTATGGGAGTTTTAATCGGAGCAGATTTGCTTAACTGGAATAAAATCAAAGAACTTGGAGCTCCAATGGTAAGTATTGGAGGTGCCGGCACATTTGACGGTATTTTCCTTGCTGGTATAATCGCTGTATTACTGGTTTAGGAGGTGATAGTATGAAGGTTGTTCTTGGTAGCGGTGCTCAGCATTTAAAGGAAGAAATCAGAAGAAAAATTCAAAACTATGAGAAAGAACTCCTTGAAGTAGAAATCAAGAAATTCCCAGATGGGGAAAAATACGTCAGGGTACTTGGAGATGGGAACAAAGCCATTGTTGTACAGTCCACTTTCTCTCCACAAGATGAACACTTAATTGAACTTCTGCTATTAGGGGATGCACTCAAAGAAAAGGGATTTGAAAAGCTAATAGCAGTCGTCCCTTATCTTGCATATTCACGACAGGACAGGGTTACAAAGGATGGAGAACCAATAAGCGTTAGGGCTGTTATGACGGCAATAGGCATTTATTATGATGAACTCTATGTTTTTGACTTGCACAATCCTCAAACACTTGAATTTTTCCCAGGAAAAGCCGTCAATCTCAGTCCAGCAAGAGCAATTGCTAACTATTTCAAAGATAAAATTGGAGAAGGCATAGTCTTGGCACCAGATAAGGGGGCTTTAGAGAGGGCAAAAGCTGTTGCTGAAATTCTGAATGTAGAATTTAGCCATTTTGAAAAGAAGAGAATCTCTCCAACTGAGGTTCAAATGACTCCAGTTGACATAGATGTTACTGGAAAAAACGTTCTCATAGTAGATGACATCATAAGCACAGGTGGCACAATGATAAGAGCAGCAAACATATTGAAGAAGATGGGAGTTAAGAAGATATATGTTACAGCGACCCATGGAGTCTTTGCTGAGGGAGCTATAGAAAGAGTCAGCAAAGCTGTTGATGAACTGGCAGTAACAAATACCATTCCAACCCCGGTTTCAAAAATCAGCATTGTTGAAGACATCTTGATGCCTTAGTTTTCAACATTTTTTTGTTTATTTCATGTTGCGTAATGAAACTATTTGACATGAATTTGGAAATTTTCTAACTATATAAGTGTTTTGCAAAAATTTTTTATTGGTAGTGTTGCTAAGTATTGGATGGAGCCCCCGAATAAGGGGGCAAAGCCCTGGTGCCAAGACGGCGGCGTCGGGGGGAATGGGTGCAAAGCACCCAACATGAACCCCGCCCTCCAACCAAGGGCACAACCAATGCACTCCCGAGGAAAACCCGAAAGGGAACCCCTCGGGGGTAAGGCAGGTCCAACACCCCGACTAAACCCCGGATGGGATTTTGGTACTCCCCTTTTATGGGGAGTCCCACCGGCCGTACTCCTATAGCAATTCCGGTTGATCCTGCCGGAGGCCACTGCTATGGGGGTCCGACTAAGCCATGCGAGTCATGGGGGTGTCCCTTCTGGGACACCACCGGCGGACGGCTCAGTAACACGTCGGTAACCTACCCTCGGGAGGGGGATAACCCCGGGAAACTGGGGCTAATCC
>CAZTOS010000048.1:0-18564 GCA_964615185.1 uncultured Thermococci archaeon | reverse complement strand
ATGAACCCGGAGGGGAGTTGAGGCTGATGAACCCCAAGTCCATCGTGAGGGTAGATTTGAACGGGAGGACGTTCACTCACCTTCCTCCCTAAAAACTCACGACGGACAGACCCCTTAAGTTAAGACTGGTAAACTTCAAGGATATCGCCTTTTTCGGCTTTCATATTGTTCTCAAGGATTAATGCAACAGTATCTCCAGAAACTGCAAAGTCAACTCTTCTATGCTCTTTTTCAATCGCCATTATAACCCCAACATCCTTTCCTTTAAGCTTGTATCCTGGATAAATAACACCCTCAAGAACTTCTCCGCTTAAAATCTGCCTCCCTAAAATTTGGAAAATCTGAAGAACCCTAAACTTCCCAACTGGCTTTCTTGAGACTATTTCGATTTTATTGATTTCTTTTTTAGATTTTTTAAAGAGCCTTCCAAAAAGCCCCATTTTCATCTCCAATACTGAAGTATATCTTCAAGCTCTATGATGAAGGACTTCCCGACTAACTCAAGAGATGAACACTTGCCAATTCTTATAACAGCTTTTCTTGGATGGGATTCTACGTATACAACAGTACTTGCAACCCTTTTAAAGAAAGGAAGGGGATTTATAGGAGCCATTTCCGCTATATTTTTGTTAATCAAATATATTGCTATGCGCTTTCTTTCACCTAAGAACGATATTAACTCTGATACCACTCCAAGAATGTCACTGGGCTTTGTTGATAAGTAAAAAAGACTCTCAGTGCCCAGCACGAGATTTAGAACTTTATCTTTCTCTTTATAGACTTCTCTAACTGCCAGACGATATTTCTCTTTATATGCTCCTTCAAGGGGTATATGTTTGTAGACATTTCCAACTTTATTTGCGCCCCCAACTTTTACCACAGTAACATCGTCAAAAAAGCTCGTATCAATTCCAATGAACTCTAAATGCTGCTTGACAACATAAAGTGAATCAAGAATATCATCCACGATAATTGGCATGCCTCTTTTAGAAGCATATTCAACAAAAAACAGAAGCGATAATTCCGGGACTAAAGACTCATCATATATAAATAATACAGTCTCTCCCATTTTCAGTGAGTCCATAATTCGAGTTATGCTTTCAGATACTCTTTTCATTACTCCCACTGATTTATATTCGAGCATTTATGTTTATAACAATTTTGA
The DNA here is from genome assembly GCA_964615185.1 of uncultured Thermococci archaeon. GTDB lineage: Archaea > Methanobacteriota_B > Thermococci > Thermococcales > Thermococcaceae > Thermococcus_B. Next base: position 17,399 of record CAZTOS010000048.1, on the reverse strand, counting down.
TTTAAGAAAAGAGGAAAAAGATTAAATCCTAACGAGATGCACAGAGCATGAAATACATGGATCAAAAGCTCTGACAGTTTCTTCAAGTTTGTGTCTCAGAGACTCCTCATCCAAGGTGCCATACTGTTTTCTTGCTTCCTCATAGAGGCTTAACTCCATTAATGCATGATTCAAAGCTGTTGGGGTTATTATATTTGAATAAGCAATATTTCCATTTTCGTCAATTCTGTAATGATGTATAAGGACACCCCTGGGGGCTTCAACGTAGCCTACTCCCTCTCCCTCTTTAGGCTCTATTGAAATGTTTTCTCCTTTAATCCCACGATCCAAGAGTTTCCCCACTATTTCTTTAGCTCTCTCCACTGCATATACAAGCTCAATTGCCTGTGCTAAATTGTTTAAACTGACATATCCCTGAGAAAGTTTTTCCTTATGTTGCTCAAATAACTCCTTTGCCAGGGGTGTTAGCTTGTCAGATTTAACCATTAATCTTGAAAGCGCACCAACCATGAATATGTTTCCCTTGTATTTGCTTTGCTTTGCAAAACTGTACGATAAAGATCTTTCCACTATATGTTCAAAGTAATCAAAAGTTTCTCCATCCGATGCAATCAGCTTTTCTCCGTAGAGGTAACCATCCGTAGCAATATGGTATTCAGGAATAGCTCCAAAAACATCTTGAGTAGCAAAAATATTGAGTGCTCTTTTTGCCATCCTTAAAAGTGCCTCACAGCTCTTCTCGATTTTTTCAAGCTCCTCAACTGTTGGATATCTTCCAAACCCACCGGGTTTTATGTTAATACCATGAATCTCTCTTCCCCCAATTATCTCCCTAATGTAATTTCCAAAGCTTTTGATGGTAAGTCCCTCTCTTACGAGTTCACCATGCTTACTCGCCATTCTAATTGCATCTGGATAGCCAAACAAATCTGGAGCCACTAAGAGGTATAAATGCAATGCATGACTCTCTAAGATTTCTCCAATCAAGCCGAGCTCCCTCAAAAGCTGAATTTCCTCCGGAACCTTAACTCCAAAAGCTCTTTCTATGCCAAGGACTGAGGCAAATGAATGTGCTAAATAGCAGATTGCACAAATTCTTGCTTCTAAATCTGGAACGTCCCAATAATACCTGCCAAGGGTTAGCAATTCAAAGAACCTTGGCCCCTCGACTATCTTAACTCTTGCTTCTTTGACTTCTCCATTTTCAATGACAATCTCTGCTTTACCATTTCCCTCAACCCTCGTGAACTCACCGACTTCAAGAATCACCATCTCAGCTCACCCCTTGCAAATGTCTTGAACTTCTTTCGTATGTATTCCTCATCATATCCCAACTCCTTAAGAATCTCAAACTCACTTGCAGGATTCGCATCTTTTGGTAAAGGCCCTCTGCATCCAATGCAGCCCAATCCCGATTTAATGCACACTGCATTACATCCACCAAGGGTTATCGGACCCAAACAGGGCACTCCTTTTTTCACAAGAACGCATTCGTATTCATTGAGCTTACACTCAATACAGACTGGATAATCCTTCTTTACTGGCTCAATGCCTTTTGCCAAGTCAATGAGGAGTTGATAAAGCTCCATCTTATCATAAGGACATCCTGGGAGAGCAAAGTCGACGGCTACGTATTCTATTACTGGCTTTGGGTCAAGAGCCTTCATGGGGTTTGCCCTTGTTCCATAAACTTTCTCAAGCTTATCTCTAATCTTCCCTTCAACAGCTCCCTGAACAGAGCCATGAGTTGCACAAGTTCCTAATGCAATTAAGTAATTGGAATAATTGCGAGCATGCCTTAAAACTTCCAGATCCCTCTGGCATGATACTGTTCCGGTGACAATTGCAACATCAAGGTGATCATGCTCCTTAAAGCTTGATGCCATGTGAAACTCCTTGATCTCATAAAACTTGAGTAAATCAAACAGCTTATCATAGAGGAAAAGGATGTTAAGTGCACAGCCTCCACAGTCTGTCAGCTCAAAAACTCCCAGCTTCAGCATTTAAATCAACCCCCTTGTAGAAAGAGCTTCCCAATACGTGAAGACCGGCCCATCTTTGCAGATATACTTTATTGACGTGCTTGTTCCCACAATACAGTGACCGCACTTGCCTATTCCACATCTCATTCTCCTCTCAAGTGTCATGTAAATCCTGCCTGGAGAGAGCTTTCTGCCCAAAAGCTCCTTTATAACAAACTTATACATCACTGGAGGCCCGCAGATTAAAGCATAAGTATTTTCTACGTCAAACTCTTCTCCTCTGAATAAATCTGTTACAACACCTTTGCAGACCTTAGGAGCAAAGCCCTTTTCCAGATAAATGCATGAGGGGCTTTCAACTTCATAAGCAAGCTTTACTTTACAGTTCATAGCCTCTCCATGCTTCAGGAGGTGAATGATTTCATCTCTAAATAGAATGTCCTCATAGCTTTTCGTTCCATAGAATAGATATATCTGCTCGTATTTTCCGCTGTCAATGGCATACCAAAGAACACTTCTCAATGGAGCCATCCCAAGCCCCCCAGCGACTAAGAGCAGATTGGAACCTTCCATCTCTTCCATTGGAAAGCCATTACCGTATGGTCCACGAATGCCGATAATGTCCCCTTCCTTAAGTGTATGCATGTATTTTGTCATCCTTCCTACCCTTCTTATACACAGCTGGAAATACCCTGTTCTTGTGGGGGATGAGCACAGACTTATTGGGAACTCTCCAAAGCCTCGAATATCAACTATAACAAACTGACCGGGCTTGTATGTAAATTCCCTGTTAATTTCTGGATCAACAAATCTTAGTGTAAAAAGCTTCTCCCTCGGTGTAAGCTCCTTTACCTCCAAAATTCTCGCATCATAAGTTTGAAACGGGTTCATTTTAATGCCTCCCTAATTTCGTCAAGAACCTTAACATGCTCTATCTTAGCTGGACAGAACTCATCACATCTTCCACAACCTACGCAGTTGAAGCCCGCAGATGGATCAAAATAGCTTTTACAGTAGTATCGGTGCCTAAATCTATCCAAACGTGTTGGTCTGAAGTTGTGACCACCTGCCACAAGTCCATGGCTTTCCATGAAACAAGAATCATATCTCCTGACTCTCACTGCCTCATATGCATTTATCCAGTAGTCACAGACCTCATAGCATCTGCATGTTGGACACACCATGTTGCAGTTCCCACAGCCAAGACAAATACGCTCATACTTTTCCCACACTGGACTATCAAATGCCAAATCCAGCATATCAGCTAATCCTTCTTTATTCAAATGCTTTTTGAATGAAGCAGAGCGCTTTTCTTCAAACTCTTTGAAGTGTTTCAGATCCTCTTCATCAATCTCTTCAAAAAGGCTTTCATTTGCCCATGCTATTTCATGCCCTTTTACACTTCCAACTCTAACAAGCCACCCATCTGGAAGCTCATGCAAGAACAAGTCAAAGCCATGCATTGCAAAGTGGGTACCTAAGCTCTTACAGAAGCAATACTCATCAGGCATGCAGCTTATGCCTATGATGACTGTATTTTCCCTCCTTGCTTTGTAGTATGGGTCAACAGGCTCATTGAGATAAACTTTATCCAATATTTGCAATCCATGAATGTCACATGAATGAACACCAAAGAGGACTATCTTTTCAACCTCTCTGATTTCTTCCCATCTACCGTTTTTTAGCTTCAAAAGAGTATCTTTTGGACGAACAAAGAACTTTTTTGGAGGTAGCATGGTGCGGGTGTAGTTTAATGAAACTTCTCCTAAGGTATCAACTCGCTTAAAGGCATAAATATTTCCCTGTTTTACTGGAGCATAAACTGTCCCCCATCTTTTTAGAGAATTAAAGAATTCTTCAAAATTCTCAGATGGAAGCTTTACATACCTCAAGGTAATCACCCAAATTCCATTTTAGTAGTAATGTATGTTTGTAAAGGTTCGATTTAAGAATTTTTTAAACATAAGGTGACCAACCAAATGTTACAAACATATACTTTAATGTGCATTTATAAGTCTTAATGCAATAAAAATATCGTGAATGGCAGTATAAGGTGATAGTTATGAATCCCAAATTCGACTACATCTACCGTTATGAGCGGAATCCCAGCTCTCTGATCCCATTGTTGCAGAAAACTCAAGAAATATTTGGCTATCTGCCTAAAGAAGCCCTCGAAGAAATTTCTAAATATTTAAACATTCCCCTAAGCAGGGTTTATGGAGTAGCGACTTTCTATGCTCAATTCCGCTTTGAACCGCTTGGTAAGTACGTGATAAGGATATGCCATGGAACGGCTTGCCATGTTAATGGTGCAGTGAACATCTCCCAAGCTATAAGAGAAGAAGTGGGGATTGAAGAAGGTCAAACAACCCCTGATGGCCTCATAACTCTTGAAAGAGTGGCTTGCCTTGGCTGCTGCAGCTTAGCTCCTGTCATAATGATAAACGGAAAGGTTTATGGAAAATTAACGCCTGATAAGGTTAGAAAAATCATTAGAAATCTCAAAGAGGGGAAACTCAATGTCTGAAATTAAGGCTATCGCTGTGGGAATGAACTCCTGTGGAATCGCAGCCGGAGCTAAAGAAACGTATGAAGCCGTGAAAGAAGAACTGGAGAAGAGAAACCTCGACATCAAGCTCAAAATAGTAGGCTGCGTAGGGATGTGCTATAGAGAACCTCTTCTTGACGTTATTACCGAGAACGAAATCATTACCTATGGCCACGTTACACCCGATAGAGTGCCGCGAATAATAGAAGAGCACGTTATAAACGGAAAACCCATAAAAGAGTGGATTGTCAAAAGGGACTGGTGGGAAAACGGAGAAAGGAAAACTTGGGACATCGATGGGTATTTTGCAAAGCAGAAAAAAATAGTTTTGGAAAATTCGGGATACATAGACCCCGAAAACATAGACGAGTACATAGCTGTCGGTGGTTACGAAGCACTCAAAAAGGCTCTCAAAATGAAGCCCGAAGAGATAATAGATATCATTATAAAATCCGGGCTTAGGGGAAGAGGTGGAGCAGGATTTCCAACAGGGCTTAAATGGAAATTCACCAGAGAGGCCCCGGGAGATGAAAAATACATTGTGTGCAATGCCGACGAGGGAGACCCCGGAGCCTTTATGGACAGAAACGTGCTTGAAGGGGATCCCCATAGAGTTATAGAGGGAATGATAATAGGGGCTTATGCTATTGGAGCTACAAAAGGGTTTATCTATGTTCGTGCTGAATACCCTCTGGCAGTAAAAAGGCTCAAAATCGCTTTAAAGCAGGCAAGAGAAAAAGGATTCTTAGGAGAGAACATCTTGGGAAGTGGATTTTCCTTCGACATCACTATAAAAGAAGGTGCCGGAGCCTTTGTATGTGGAGAAGAAACTGCACTAATGGCGTCTATTGAAGGTAAGAGAGGGATGCCAAGGCCGAGGCCACCTTATCCAGCCCAAAAAGGCCTCTGGGGTAAGCCAACCAATATAAACAATGTTGAAACTTGGGCAAATGTACCTTGGATAATAAAGCATGGATGGGAAGCCTACGCATCTTTGGGAACCGAAAAAAGCAAGGGCACAAAGGTCTTCGCTCTTTCTGGAAAGATCAAGCATGGCGGGAATGTAGAGGTCCCAATGGGAATCACTCTAAGAGAAATACTATACGACATTGGAGGAGGAACAAAGACGGGCAAGAAGATAAAGGCCGTACAGCTTGGAGGCCCATCTGGAGGATGTATTCCCGATTATCTCTTTGACACTCCCGTTGATTACGAGAGCGTCACTGCAACGGGTGCAATAATGGGAAGCGGTGGAATGGTGGTTATGGACGAAGACACGTGCATGGTAGATGTTGCAAAATTCTTCTTGGACTTCACCGTGAAGGAATCATGTGGAAAGTGCACATTCTGTCGTTTGGGAACAAAAAGGATGTGGGAGATTCTGGATAAGATTAGCAAAGGCGAAGGAACTCTGGAAGACCTTGAAAAGCTGGAGAAGCTTGCACTAATGGTCAAAGCAGGTTCTCTATGCGGTCTTGGACAAACGGCACCAAATCCAGTTCTTACGACCCTTAAATACTTCAGAGACGAGTATCTGGCCCATATAGAAGGAAGGTGTCCCGCCAAAGTTTGTAAGCCTCTCATAAAATACGTTATAATTACCGACAAGTGCACGGGCTGTACTGCGTGTGCGATAATGTGTCCAGTAAAAGCCATCAGTGGAGAGAGAGGAAAGCCGCACATAATTAACCAGGAAACCTGCATAAAGTGCGGAACATGCTATGAAGTGTGCCGCTTCAATGCAATAGAGATAGTTGATGCTAAGGAGGGTGATTGAGATGGTCAAGGTTACGATCAACGGGAAAGAATTTGATGTTCCCGAAGAAAAGCCGCTTATTGAGTTCCTCAGAGAGATAACCCACATACCGGGGTTCTGCTATAATGAAGCAATTGATCCTTATGGCTCATGCCGTCTCTGTCTGGTGAAAACCCCAAGGGGAATCACAACATCCTGTACTCTCAAACCTACAGAAGGACTTTCAATCGAGACTTTGAGCGATGAAATAATAGAGATGAGAAGAACGGCTTTGGAGCTAATTCTTTCCGATCATTACGGTGATTGTATAGGACCTTGTCAGCAGGGATGCCCCGCACATAGCGACGTTCAGGGATACCTTGCATTAATTGCCCTGGGGAGGTACCACGATGCAGTGAAGCTAATGAAAGAGAAATTTATCCTACCCGCAGTTCTTGGAAGAGTTTGCCCGGCATTTTGTGAAGATGAATGCAGAAGAAACCTTGTAGATGAGCCCTTAGCAATACGACAGCTGAAAAGGTTCGCAGCAGATTATGATCTTGAAAATGGTCCCTGGATGCCGGAAATTCCCCCTTCGACTGGGAAGAGGGTGGCAGTTGTTGGTGGTGGACCCGCAGGACTGGCATGTGCCTACTACCTCAGAACAATGGGACACGAAGTGACCATAATAGAGGCAATGCCTCAGCTTGGCGGTATGATGCGCTATGGTATCCCACCCTACAGACTTCCAAGAGATATTCTCGATAAGGACATAAAAACCGTAATAGACACCGGAATAGAGGTAAAAACCAATACGGCTCTTGGAAGAGATATCACACTGAACGAGCTTAGAGAAAAATACGATGCGGTGTTTCTTGGGATTGGCGCCTGGAAGAGCAGAAAGATGAGAATAGAAGGAGAAGAGCTCGAAGGAGTAATGCACGGGATAGAGTTTCTCAGAAAGGTTAACATGGGCGAGGAGGTAAAGCTCGGAGAAAGAGTAATTGTGGTAGGCGGTGGAAACACTGCAATGGACGTTGCAAGGACGGCTTTAAGGCTTGGTGCCGAGGTTACAGTAGTTTATCGTCGCTCAAGAAAGGAAATGCCCGCAAATCCAAGGGAAGTAAAAGAGGCGGAGGAAGAAGGGGTCAAGTTCATGTTCCTTACTAATCCCGTAAAAATCATTGGTAAGGAGAAAGTGGAAGAGGTTGAACTCATAAAAATGAAACTGGGCGAACCAGATGCATCTGGCAGAAGAAGGCCAATTCCAATTGAAGGATCAGAATTTCGGGTGAAAGCGGATAACGTTATTCTCGCAATAGGCCAGTACTGTGATGAAGAGTTCCTTAGAGCTCTTGGCATTGAGGCAAAACGTGGGAAAGCTCTGGTGGATGAAATAACCCTCCAAACTAATATCCCGGGTGTCTTTGCAGGTGGCGACCTCGTTCTCGGGCCATCAACAGTTATAGAGAGCATTGCAACCGGAAGAAGGGCGGCGATAATGATAGATCTCTATCTCAAGGGTAAGCTCGAAAAGGCAAGAGAAGTGCTTCTGAACCCATCAAAGCACATTGAGGAAGTAATACATGATGAAGACCTTTACAGAGTGCTCTTTGACTTAAGGCCCTACAACCACTGGAAGAAAGTGACGGAGAAAGATTATGAACATGTGGAGAGAAAGCCAAGGGCAAAAGTAAAGCTCCTCGACCCAGAAATTAGAAAGAGGAACTTTGAAGAAGTGGAACCAACTATGGACGAGGAAATGGTTCTTAGAGAAGCTCAGAGGTGCATGAGCTGCGGATGTATGGAGGTTTTCAGATGCAAGCTTAGGGAGTATGCAACGCTCTATGATGCAAAACAGGATGCCTTTGTGGGAGAGCAGAACAAGTTCGAGATAGACGAAACTCATCCCAATGTTGTGCTAGACAACAACAAGTGCGTTCTTTGCGGCCAGTGCGTCAACTTTACCCACGAAATAGCCGGGGAGGGAGTGTTGGACTACCTCTTCCGCGGATTTAAGACGAGAATCTCACCGCCACTTGGGGAGACCCTTGGAGACATGGAGGGCAAGTTCATCGGGGAGATGATAGACATCTGTCCAGTAGGTGCTATAACCGAGAAGCTTCCGTTCGTCAAGCCCGGACCTTGGAAGACCCAACCGGTGAAAACAGTCTGCAACGGATGTTCATTTGCGTGTGAGATGAACATAGAGGTCTACAACGACATCTTAGTTAGGGCTTCAAGCAGAAAAGACTCGTGGAATGGATACATCTGCGATTACTGCCGCTTTGAAAGACCATGGGCTCAAGACCTTACCCAGCCAATTTTGAACGGAAATGCTATAAGCTGGGAAGACGCTGAAAAGTTCCTAAAAGAAAAAGAATATGCCATAATACTCACCCCATCTCTCACAAATGAAGAGATAGCGTTCTTCAAAGAGCTTGCAGAAAGAAGGGGAATTCCAATAGGCTCAACCGTTGATGGTGGAACTTCAACCGCAACTCTTGAAGACATTAGAAATGCAAAGCGCGTCCTCCTAAAAGCTAACGTAGAGAAATATCCTCTCCTAAAGGTACTATTGAAGGGCAAGGAGATAGTGGAAGAAGGCTACGAAGTGGCAATAATTGAAGGTCCGGCTGAGCCTATGGACGTGCCGACTTTAATCCTCCACGATGGAGTGAATGCTGCGGGATTAATAAAGGCAGGAGTTACGGGCATACCAGAGGCAGAGGCTTACGTCATCATAGGAAACTCACCTGTAATAAGTAAGCTAAAAGGCGAATACCTAATACTACCAAGTGGACTCTGGGCGGAAAAAGAAGGAACAGTCACAAACGCCTTTGGAATGAAGTTGAAAGTGAGAAAGGCAAGAAAAGCACAGTACGATGTTAAAAGTCTGTTTAACTTTTAACTGACCTTTTAATTTTCCTTCTATCTTTTGTTCACGAAATTTTGATAAAGCTATCTTCGAGATTCCTAGGGTGATTCCATGGATTTCTTTGAAGTGGTTAAGAAGAGGAGGAGCATTAGAAAGTATCAGGAGGGAAAAGTGCCAAGGGAATACGTAGAGAAAATTCTTGAAGCGGCTTTTATTCCCCAAACTCAAAGAACAGAAAGCCTTGGCATTTTGTGATTGTTGACGATAGAGAGTTAATAAATTTCTAAAACAAGACCCGCTCGATAGTTGTCTGTGGGGATGAGAGGACTGCTCAATAGTTGCTGAGCACATTTAGCTGGCAGCAACTGCCTTGGGTTTAGGTGTCTGCTGGGGCCATATACACGAAAGGATGCAGGATGATGAGAAGTCCGAGAACTCCTAAAAATTCTCTGCATCAGTGGGATTGGATACCCAGCTGAAAAACCAGAGCACAGAAAAGAAGAAATAATGTGGGAGAGGGTGCATTTAAATAGATTTGGAAATAAAGTAGTTCTCTATGGAAAAAGAACAAGACATCTGGGTTTTAACAGACTTGGAAAGGATGAGAATAACTTTGAGAACCTCAGCGAAACCTTTTTATATTTTTCGACTCACGATTATATTATGAAGATTCGAAAATTTGTGAATAGGAGAGAAGAGCTCAAAGTACTCGAGAGACTGTATCGCCAAGACCAATTTACCCTCGTCCTTGTCACCGGGAGGAGAAGAATCGGCAAGAGTCGTCTTGTCCGTGAATTTTTGAAGAATAAAAAGGCAATATCCGTTCAGTTCGAGAAGAGGGTCTGGGAGTACAACCTAACAAAGCTCAACAGGGCTATTGGGAAGTATTTTGGTATTCCCTCCCCAAACTTCTCAACGTTCACTGACGCATTCCGCTTTATCGCCTCTCAGAGCAGAGAAAGACTGGTGATTTTTCTCGACGAGTTTTCATATCTGCTGAGGTACTCTGAAATTGAGGCGGAGTTTCAGAGCATAGTAGATGAAGTCCTTAACGAAAGTAATGTTATGCTTATTTTATCAGCTTCATCCGTTGGATTGCTCAAAAGAAGCTTCTTCGATTACTCAAGCCCACTCTACGGGAGAAGCGACGCCACTCTGAACCTCCAACCTCTGAGGTTCAAGCATCTCTTTGAATGGTTCTCCAGTCTAAGTCCAAAGGATGCAGTAAAGCTCTACGCTGTAACATCAGGTGTTCCTCGCTACCTTGAGCTCTTCAGCGGGAAAAACATTGAAAGCGAAATAAAGAAGAACTTCTTCGACCCTAATGCATTTCTCTTCCGAGAGGCAAAAGAGCTACTTGAGGAGGAATTTAGGGAGCCGGAAACTTACTACACAATACTCGAGGCGGTTGCGAGGGGAAAAAGGAGGGTCAATGAAATCGCCCAGTATTCATTCATTGAGCCAAAGAACACCGCACGATACTTAAGAATCCTCGAAGACCTTGGAATTTTAAGGAGAGAATTACCCGTTAGCAGAAAAGCGAAGCGCGGTATTTACCGCTTCAGGGACCTTTACTTTGCCTTCTGGTTCCGCTTTGTTGCGCCGTACTTCGAGGAGATTGAGAGCGGTTTTCCCGATGGGGCGCTTGAGGACTTTGATATCAGCTTCAACCATTATCTTGGCTTCGTCTTTGAAGAGGTTGCGAGGCAGTTCATTATAGAGCTGAACAAAGCGAAAAAACTGCCGTTCAAGTTCACGAGGATTGGGAAGTGGTGGCGTAAGGATGAGGAGATTGATCTCGTTGCTCTCAATGAGCGGGAGAAAAAGGCACTATTTGCTGAGGTTAAGTGGAAGGACTTGAAAGAGGGAGAAGCCATGGGGATTTTGAGAGATTTGGAGAGGAAGAGTGAGTTAGTGGGGCTGGAAAGGTGGGAAAAGAGCTACGGGCTGGTGGCTAAGAGTTTGGAGGGAAAGGAAAGGTTAAGGAATGAAGGCTGGCTCGTATGGGATTTAGGGGATTTTAAAGAGACCAAACTTGGACAAGCTAAAGCTCTCTGAAGACCCTTGCAAGGACTGGATCGGGAATCATGTAGCGTCCTTCCTTCTTCTCAATATAGCCATACTTCACAAGGTTTTCAAGCAAGCTGGAGAAGTTCGAGTCGTTGATGTAGCCGAGCTTCAAAGTTAGGTAGTCCTTGATGTCGCTCCACCTTGAATAGCCTAAAGCCACAGCCTTTAGAATCACTCTATAACGCGGACTGTATGCGAAAAGCCTCGAAACCTCTGTGTTTATCACGGATTTGGCTTCTCTCAGAACTTCTTCAAGTGCTTTCTCGTGGTTGAGCTTTCTCGTTACCCTAATATAGCCGTACAAGGAAAGCCAACCCACAATTCCGTCAAGCTCTTCAACTGCTCTATCGATTTCTTTCTCTTCCATAGATAACCCGGCTTCCTCAAAGCCCTTCCTGAGGAATTCCCTGCTTAACTCTTTGCTGAATCTCTCAAGGATTATGTCGTGATGGTATCTGCCAAATAGAGGAGCCTCTGGGTTATCGAACTTGAGGAAGTCAAAGAGCAGACCAACCTCCGAGCCGGTTAGGATGAACGTCAGGTTCTCAAGATTATCCACGGCGTAAGCCAGAATACCGTCATATCTTGTGGCTCCGCCAAAGCGCAGGTACTGAGCTTCATCAAATGCTATAATAACCCTCCCCTTCTCCTCACCGTATTCATTTAGTGCCTCCAAAAGCTCGGTTATTGAGAAGTCTTTCGAGGTTATCTCAAACCTTAATCCTGAAACACTTAATCCCTTCACTTTCGACAGGAATGCCCTAACCTCCTCAACAAGCTTTTTCTTCCCGCTCAGCGACGAGAGGAGGGCTTTGCCGATGATGTAGCGGTTTACGGAGGAGTATTCAGCATAGGTCTTCCTCACGTCTATTTTCACCGAAGGGTTAGGAAGTTCATTCAACACAACGTTGAGGAGCGAGCTTTTTCCGAGTCTTCGCATGCCGAGGAGAAGTATTAACCTTTCTCCCCTATTTATGGCATCTTCAAGCTCCTTCAGCTCGCTTTCTCTGTCGAACAGATCTTCCCTTTTTGTCTTTGGATAGGGTGAGAACAGCATTAACTTGCACCCCCAATAGTTACTTGTAGGGGTGCAAGTATAAAAGGTTTTCCAAAAGCCATTTATGTCATGGAACGACTAATTAAGTAATGGAGGACTCTCCATGAGTGAATTGGGCTTTATTCTCCAAATGCTCATGATCCACTACATCGTCAAGAAGTCCGATAAGAAATACGAGAAGAAGATTGGGTGAATGAAGAAGATAGCCGCGGACTTCGCAATAATCGACAAAATTACTCATGCTCACACGCTGTCCTTCCACAGCCTCAGATTGAGAGAGTATATAAAGAAAAAATACGGAGAAATTCCTGGAAGCCCAGGCACAGACGTAAAAACAAGAGAGTACGCGATAGGAAAGGCACTAACACACACGATTATTTCCCGCACTACGGGAAAAAGTACATCCACAAAAGCCTCGAAGACGCTCAGAAATGGAACACACTTGCTGGCCTAATGACAATCCTGCCGGCAATGTTCCACAAACTCACAGATACCAAAGAACTCGGGAAAAGAACAGATGCAATATTGGAAAAATAGCAGAAGGGGCTGGAAAAAGCCGTTGAAAAGCTTTCCTCTAAAATCAATGAACTTTCAAAGAAAAAGCTGACCGAGGAAACGGCTCTAAAGCTTGGCATCTATACCTCCGCCCTCGAAATCATAAAGCGAGGTGAACTTGACAGAGCAAATGAAATAAAAGAGCTCTAAACAGTGAATTTATAAAAAGAGGAATTCAAAATCAAAAACCCTCAGATAATCGCCGGAATACCCGGAATTCTTGGGAAAGGTTGAACTTCAGCTATGTGCTTTGCTCTAACGATAAACCTCACCAGTCTCTCCATTCCTATGCCAGCTCCCGCTGTAGGCTTGAGCAAACCAGCTTTGGCAATCTCTAAGTATGGCCTGAAGGCCTCAAGGCTTATCCCAGCTTTCTTCATCTTCCTGACAATTATATCGTATTCCCACTCTCTCTCACCGCCGCTTGAGACTTCACCATAACCCCAAGGTAAATACAGATCATAGTTTCTGAAGTGCCCTGGCCTCTCTGGATCTTCTCTATCGTAGAATTCTCTCTCAATATCAGTAATCCAGAATGGTTCATCCATTGCTTCACTTGCTCTATCTTCATCACCGAATTCCGCTTTGATTTCCTCTAAAGTGAACCGCCTAAATGGTGGCTTGGCCTTTGGAACTTCTCTGCCCAGCTCCTCAAGAATTTCCCACTTTCTTGCCTCTTTGAAAAGCCCAGAGATGGCCTCCTCGATTAAGCTCATAACGTCATCCATGGTTGCATATGCTATTTCAAAGTCAAGCTGGGTGAACTCATATGCATGCTTTCCATCGTCAGCTTCTCTTCCTTCAAGTCTTATGTTTGGAGAGAGTATGAATAACTTGTCTATTCCCATAGCAACTGCCAATTGCTTATGAAAAATCATGCTATGCATTAATCTAAGCTTTCCACCATATGCCTCTATCTCCGGAGGCTTTAAGGCTTCACTCGCCGCCGGATCTGGCCAGAGAGGATCAGTTATTGAGCTAAGCATCACTGGAAGCAACCATTTAAACCCTTTGTCAACAAAAAATCTTGTCATATATTCAATGACTTTGGTCTGAACTTCCATAGCTGGGGCAATCTCTCTTTTAACTAATTGAACAGCATTCATGTTTATCACCTATTTTTTGACACTACATTCATGGTTTATGTCTTTTATGCAAAAAACTTTGAAATTTGGACAAATTTTGGCATTTATACATAAGAATTTCTGAACAGTTGACAAGAAAATGAGTTAGAATTTGATTAGGAATTCTCCTTAATTTCAAATGTTTTAACTTTATTCTCTGTTTTCAGGAGGAGGTAATTTCCACACAGGTTCAGCTGTTCCACTTTCCCTTCTACATCAATGCACCTTTGGGATTTTAGGCTAGATGCCAAAACACATAGTTTTGATGTTTTGTCACTGCTTAGATAGGCAAAAGCAAGATATTTCTCATTCACGTCAAAACTCTCAATCTTTGACAGCTCAATCTTTTTCTTTTTTATGAGCTTCCCGGTATAAGTAAAGACATAAACACCTTTATTTGAGAGGATGTAAACTTTATTCCCAACCACTTTTCCTCTAAGTAAAGACAGCTCCTTGTCAGAGCAAAATCGTTCAATAATGTCGCCCTTTTCAACGCTACCCCAGTAGAGGCAATAGTTTTGAACTTCTGATGTTGCAAAATGTCTATTTGCCGTAAGTAGAAAAATATGATCCTCATCAGCGTACACGCTATATAGGATAAAGTCCACATAATCCCCAACACTTTTGTATATCTTCCTCCACCATCTTTCCGTGAAGTTATAATCAAAATAAATCATTTCGATGACTCCATCATAACTCCAGACCACAAAACCATCTCTGAAGTAGAAATATCCTTTGTTAAAGTTCCTTGTAGTGTTCCAGTATCCTATGAGAGTTCCATTCTTGTTATAAAACTTAAATAATGTGTATAGGGACTTATACCCACCATCAACCGGAACATTAACTTCCTCAATTTCAATTTTAATTGGTGGAGAAAACTCCTCAATGGTGCAACTATCATTAGGTAGAGACGTAGGAACAACGGCTATTCCCCTATTTTCAAAAAGAAACCTATAGCTCCCATAAAAAGTCAAAGCTAAGAGTATTAAAAGGAGAACAATGCTATGGACATTCTTAATGTTTGTCCTAAACTTCATGCTCAACACCTTTACCTGACCTCATAAACAACAACCTCTCTAGAACCTCTTGGTATTATTGCAAAATATCTATCCCAGGCTTTTATCTCATCAATTGGGCTTACCCTTTCAGCTTCTTGCCTGTAAGGGACGCATTTTATGGTTCTTTCATAAGGATAAACACAGATGCTGCTGAATGATGTTCCAGCTTCTCCAGAAAAGCCCCAATAAACAAAAGATATGAATTCTTCAGTAAAATCTCCATAAACCCCCTGAACAACCGCCCATCCGGAATATAAAACATATTCAATCGTCTTTTTCTCCAGAGATTTATTAAGCAGGTAAAATTTCCCAATTCCATGCGGATAGATGGTGTAAATTGTATCATTGTGAAAGCCTATAGCACCACCAAGAGTCAGATTGGCAATTAGAGTACCATTACTGGAAAACAAATAGGCCTTAGACTCCTTAAGATACTCATGCAAAATCATCTCACCCTCAATCTCCGGAAATTTTGGCAGGGTTCTGGAATATAACTCCTTATCAATGAAGAAAATTCTATCTCCAAAAACTTTGAAGTCTGAAAAATACTCAATCACAACATCACTAAGCAGACTACATTTTTCATCGAAAAATAAAACCCTCTCACCTGATGCTCCAAACAGACCAAAGACCACAAAGCCACTGTCAAAGAATGCAATTTTTGGGGTTGAATTAAACTTAAATATCTGGGAGTTTACTAATACGCTTTTTTCTCTTGCTGTAATTCTGCAATTACCGAGGTTAAAAGCATATTTAACATTTTTATCTGTGTCTACTGGTGCTAGTCTTAAAGTCTCATAATCCAGAACAAAACTTCCATCGTCAGTTTTTATGTAAGCATAGCGGTTTGAAAAGTAATAATCGTAAACAGGCGTTATATTTAAAAGAAGCTTCCCCGTCTCTATCTCATAAGCTTTGAGAGCCCCATTGTAATAAACAAAAATTCTATCTTCAAAAGGCTGAAAATCCCAACCAAGTAGAGTTAAAATTGGCTTAAATTCACCTTTAATAGGAGTTCTGTTTTCTAAAAACTTGGATGAATGAATAGAAGTATTATTAACAGCAACATTAGAAAGAGCTCTCTCATCTTCCCGTTTTTGAAATTCTTGAATAACTAAAACTAAAGAAGCTAAAAGCAGAACAAAAAGAAAAACTAAAGGGAGTTTATTACCTTTCACTCTCAATCCTCCTATCCTTCGTAAGGAAAGTTCTGTGATTTTGACTCATCCGGAGCAAAACAACTATCACAATGTCTATTAGCCCACTTACATGTACTTCCAACAAGTCCTCCGTTACAGCATGCCAACACCTTGACATATATGTACACCGTGTCTGTATATGGACTTGGATGATACTGGGGGTTGGAGGGTAAAGGATCTAGGACATCCGATTTATAGCATCCATTTTTGTTACAATTGTACTGGTATATTAGATTTGCAGTTTGATACTGTCCAGTAAAATAGTTGTATGCTGTTCCGTCATAAAAGAATTTAATCTGGATGGATCCAAAGTCTTCAAATTGTGAGCTTCCTGTCTCAATTTCATATAAAGAGACAGCATATAGCCAGTACATACTCCAGAGTTCGTCAGGATTATTCGTTGAAGGAAATTCTTCGGTACAGTACATCCCCCAATAATACCTCTCATCTGGCGGTATCACTGGCGTTTCATATATACCAACCCAGACTCCAATAGGTTGTAGATTATAGAATGTTGCAAACCCGTATGCATGCGTCCATGGTGAAGCATAAAAATCATCAGAAAGTATTTGTTTTGGATAATCACAGAGCGAACAGTAGTATGGATCATCTGGGCAACACAGATTTCCTCTAGGCAGTCCTCCAAAGTTTATGGCTAGTGGTGTTACTGTAGCGCTCTGGATTATAACTTGTTGTTTTCCTACCTCTTTTAACCTCAAATACTCGTCTAAAATTGCAGAGTCTATAATGTGAGTGTTTAATTTTTCTTGAAGTGCTTTCATTTTATCAAGCCTCTTTAAGATGTATTGAATATCTTCATTATTTAAGGTTTGATTGGTTGCTTTTCTTAAGTTCTTCCAACTTTTTCTTAATTTCGACATCAGCCAATAAACGCTTGTACATTATCAACTCCTTAGCCTGAAGATAATACCCTTGGAACCACTCTAAATCAACATCCTTTCTAATCGGATTAACTTTCCTAATGTATTCTTTGAGAACCTCACTTTCCTTAGGAAGCTGATAATAAAGAATTTGCACACCATACGCAGTTTTTCTTGTATAATTTTTAATGAAGTTAAGTCTTCCCATGTCTGCCTGATATGTAGCAAGGAGGATCCTCAAACCTTGAACTTCCCTTTCAAGCTTAACAATCTTCTCAAGGGTTTCAACACTTTTAGTCCTGTCGAGTTCAG
>CAZTOS010000047.1:0-19065 GCA_964615185.1 uncultured Thermococci archaeon | reverse complement strand
GTTAAACCTTATTCAGGTGATCAAAATGCAGAAAACTTAATGCTCCAATGTCGGTAATCCGTTTTATTTATAAACTTTTGTGACTTTTTGTAATTGTAAGCATGTTCATCAGGTGATTGAGATGGGAAAATACTTCGGAACAAGCGGGATTAGAGAAGTGGTCAATGAAAAACTGACTCCAGAGCTTGCTTTAAAAGTTGGAAAGGCTTTGGGAACTTATCTCGGCGGAGGAAAAGTTGTTGTTGGTATGGACACCAGAACTTCTGGAGAGATGCTCAAGAATGCGCTAATTTCTGGGCTCTTAAGTACGGGCATTGATGTCATTGATATTGGTCTCTCTCCTACTCCCTTGACGGGTTTTGCGATAAAGCTTTACGAAGCGGATGCTGGAGTAACAATCACGGCCTCACACAATCCCCCAGAATACAATGGAATCAAGGTCTGGCAGCCCAATGGAATGGCATACACAAGTGAAATGGAGAATGAGCTTGAGAAAATCCTTGAGAGTGAAAGCTTTAGGAAAGTTGCTTGGAATGAAATTGGAAAGCTGAGCTATGCAGATCCGAAAGAAGAATACATCAAGAGGATTTTGAATCTGATTAATCTTGAAAATTCCTACACTGTTGTTGTTGATACTGGAAACGGTGCAAGTTCTCTCGTTAGCCCATATCTTCAGAGGGAGCTGGGCAACAAAGTTATAAGCCTCAATGCCCATCCTTCCGGATACTTTGTCCGCGAGCTGGAGCCGAATGCGAAAAGCCTTGAGTGGCTTGCCAAAACTGTGAAAGTTATGAAAGCTGATGTCGGCATTGCCCATGATGGAGATGCCGATAGAATTGGCGTCGTTGATGATCAGGGCAACTTTGTTAAATATGAAGTTATGCTAAGCTTAATCTCAGGCTATATGCTGAGGAAGTTTGGAAAAGGAAAGATAATTACGACTGTTGATGCTGGCTTTGCTTTAGATGATTACGTTAAGCCCTTGGGGGGAGAAGTTGTTAGGGTCAAAGTTGGAGACGTTGCTGTTGCGGAAGGCATAGTTAGGGAAAATGCAGTCTTTGGCGGTGAGCCAAGTGGAACTTGGATAATGCCCCAGTGGAACCTCACTCCAGATGGAATCTTTGCCGGTGCGCTTGTCATTGAGATGATTGACAAATTAGGGCCTTTGAGCGAATTGGCTAAGGAAGTGCCAAGATATGTCACAATGAGGGCAAAGATACCATGTCCAAATGAGAAAAAGAGAAAAGCCATGGAGATAATTGAAAGAGAAGCTCTGAAGAGTTTTGAATATGAGAGGTTAATTGACATTGATGGAGTGAGGATTGAGAACTCTGACTGGTGGATTCTCTTTAGGCCAAGCGGAACAGAGCCGATAATGAGGATTACACTTGAAGCCCGCACAAAAGAGAAAGCGGAGGAGCTGATGAAGAAAGCGAAAGAATTAGTGGAGAGGGCGATAAAGGGGGCTTAGAACATTTTGAGTTTAATGTTATATTATACCTTTCTTTTTTGCTTGATATACATAGAATGTGGGATATTCTTTTAGTTTATCAAAGCGTTTCCACTTCTCAAAAACATGTACAACTTCAACTATTCCATTTATGAGTGCTATGGCTCCTGTCATGTCACTGGATATATCTTCGAATCGGGGTAAGAGGACTGTCAAGTTGATGCCCGCTTTCAATAAACCTAAAAAAAATTTCACGTCTCTTACTTTTTTCAAGTTTCAATAATTCATGGAGTTCTCTTTCAATTTGTTCTGAATAATGTACTATTAGCTCATTAATCTCAGTTTCATCATTAATGGTCTGGAGTTCACGTTTAATATTATAAAAAATTCTCTAAATCTTAATAGTTTGTATTTATGTTCTTCTTTGAACTTGATTATCGTTTTTAGAGAGTGTTTACTGTTAGGTACGGGCAATATTTCTGGAAAAGCGATATTAATGGCCACTTGTCGGTTTAGTCCTTCTTTAGTAAATGTTCTTATAGCATAATCTTCAAATTTCTTTTTATCCGTTATTGGCTCAACAATACTCCTCTTATTCATTTTTGTATCATATATACTGATGTACTTGGCTAAGATTGCCATATAGACAATTGCAGTTTTAGGATTTTTAAATGTCCATTTTGACGGTATTTTAAGTTTGTTATTTTCATACCAAAGTAACTTACGATCAAGATTCATAAACATATCATAGAGTTCTGGAGGAATTTTATTTTTATGAAGTAGAAATAGCGTACCATTGCCTCTTTCATAGTTTTGGATAGATTGTAATTTTATTTGAACTTCTTTAATAAATTCTTGTTTTGGAAATTCTTGCCTTTTAAAGTACTCTTCTGGGTATTTTGGTTCAAAATACTCTGGATAATTTTCCAATAGTTCTTGAATAAGACATATGTCTCCTCTTTTTGCATTCAGAATAGAAATTATTTTATGATCGTTATCTTTTAGTGCATCCTCCAGTTCTTTTGGAATTATGGAAAAAATTTTGTCCCAATAAAATAATGCCCAATACATCCATTCTTTTGGAGGGATAATAGTCGGGTAATATAGTAAAGAGTTTTGAGTATTATTTCCCATAACTATCCCTACTATTTTTTACTTGCACGCTTATAATATTTAAGCGTTCGGTTTTTGTTACCTTACTTTCCCAATCTCTCAGCAAATCTCCTCGCTCTCTCTAAGTCCTTTTTTGATCTTCCTTTGTTTATCCCTCCAATCTTTGTGAGCCAACCAGTTTGTGTCCTGCCCCTGCATGAAAATTCTCTAACTATGTGGTTGTGCCAGAGGATGTTCATTCCAGCTCTTGAAAAGATAAATGCCTTCTTCCCTTCCATTCTTGGAAGATTGTCCACGAGCTTGAGAAGTGCCCAGTGATATCTCCGCTAGTATATTCCAGAACCAAAGCCTACCAAATAGGCTTAGTCTAAAAGTTCTTCTGGTTGACTGCTCAGGGCTTAGCAAGTCGAACATTTAGAATGTCTCTCACAATCTTTGCTATTTTTTCAGTGTTTTTTGTAGTGAATAGATACGTAAGTTATAAGTATTTTTCATAATGAATCACTAAGAGCTTTCTCTATTTTCTTCAAACTTCTTTCTAAATCATCCTTATCAACTTCCAGATAAATGCCCTCTATTTTGGCCTTTAAAATCTCAAACAGGATTCCCTCCCCTCTGACAAGTTTGAACTCCTTAATCATTTTCTCTGCTAATCTAAATCTTTCTTCTTGTGGAAGCCGTTTGAACTCCTCCATTCTCTCATAGGGATACTTTTCTGGGTCGCTTGATGTTGTGTGGAAGACTCCGCATGTTGGAGAACCTTTAACCCCAATGAAAATCACTCTTGGGGGCTGCTCTTCTTCGATGCTCCTAACTATGAACTCAGCAATTCTCTTGGCATATTCTCTCATACCGAGCTTTTCATAAACTTCCTTGCTTGCAGGTAGCCTTGGAAAACCTAAGAGTAAGAATTCTGGACACGGATAAGCCAAAATTTTGAGGTAGTGATACTTCCCAAAGAGCCTCATTAGGGCTGAAGCGGCTCTGTATTCCTTCTCCTTTGGGCCTCTATAAACGGTGAAAGGGCTAAGCAGGCAGGGAGCAATAACCACAAGTGTATTCAGAAATTCAAGAATCTTTTCAACTTCTCTCCTCAAATCCTCCAAAGTTCCTTCATTCACAATTACAAAATCTGCCAAATCTTTGAGTTTGCTCGTATGATAAAGCCTCTCCTCTTCGTTATCCATCCTTTTGAAGTCCTCAAAGCTGTTAATGGCTCTATCTTTTTCTGCTTTTCTTTTAACCAGTCTTTCATATCTAAGCTCGGGCTTTGCCTCAACGTAAATAATAACGCCTCCTCTCTGCTTTATAGCTTCAATCTCCCCTTTTGAGCGAACACCATCAATGACAACATTTTTGCAATGCCTCATTTTATCCAAAGCAAGCCTAATTAGGATATCTTCCCCATAGGTTTCCTTTAGATATCTTCCATATTCAATCAGCTTCTCTCTCGCTGGTTCGGCTTTCGGTGGAAGTTCAGGAATCCGGGAGTAAGCATCAACATTATGGGTCAGCAAATCTATAAGGGGGTCGCTACATGAAATTCTGCAGAAACCTTTTTTCTCAAGAAACTTTGCTATTGTCGTTTTTCCGGCTGCTATCTTCCCAACAACGCCGATAATCATTTTATCACCTCAGCTTATGATTTCAAATTCCCTTAGCAATAGATGGATATCCCTATCATCATAGGCTTTGCTTTCAATTGGTATTAGGATTATTGAATTATGTATCACTGCATAATCTTTGAGGGTCGTTAGAAACTTAAAAATGCTTTTGAAGCCGTTTTCAGTAGTGAGGTATTCGAGACCTCCTATGAGTATGACCTTTGGTTTTCCCTCTTTTCTCATAAAATCAACAAGGGTCTGCAGTAGGTAGGGGAGATTTGTAGGGTAAACGGTGCCTTTTCTTTTAATCTTCGTCAGCCACAGTATTGGTGTTTCTTTAAGTCCTAAAGTCTCTCTGACGATTTCTGGGGGATTTCTTGAAATTACAAGCCCAGGACGCTCAGATAGTAACGCCTTAAAATAGCTGTAGCATTTGTCTTCATCAGTGCATATATAAAGCCCCGGATCAAGGTAAATGCTCACCGTTTTTTCAAAATCTTCCCTGACTACTGGAACTGGAATGTACCTCTCTACTATATCCGCTATGAGTTTTATCCAACCAATTCCTATGAAAGCTATTGTTATTGCATATATCCAACTTGTCAACTGGTCTGTGAATTGACCTCCCAAGCGATGTCCTTGGATTATTAAGTTGTCAAGAACATCAATTACATTCCCCCCAACTGCTATTCCAAGGCTTACTAAGATTGTGTAGTAGAATCCCTTTAGGGATGGAAATTTATTCACAAAAGCATGCCGGTACTTAAATGTAATCACAAAAACTATCAGCACAAATACAAAATTTAAGAGGTCTGAGATAAACGTCACCTTATCATATATGCCAATCATCTATGGCACCTGACAACTCTATTAATTAATAATGTTTAAAAGAGTTTTTGCTACTGGAGGTTGTTTCACCTTTTCCATTCCCTCCAGATTAAGTTTGCACCATCAGTTGACTCCATAAGACCTTCATGAACATAGCTAATTACAAAGTCCACTAAAGCATTTTTGTCAAGAATCACTGGCTTTTCAAAGCCAAAGAAGTACTTCGCCTCAAAGAATCCCATGTGCAAAAATCGGAGAGGATTTAAAAGTGCAATATCCTCTTTAAACTTCAAATCAAAAGGAAAGTCAGAAATTATAATTCTCAGACCTTTCTTCTTTGCGATTCCTATCAGTTTTTCCTCGTCTGGGAACAGAACCTCTTTTGGTGAACCTTCAGTTGATTCATACTCCCATTTCGGAAAGGCATATTTGATCCCAACTTTCACGGGAATTAACCCAACTTTTTCGGCAAAGCTAATCATGGCCTTAGCGTTGAAGCTTAGGAAGACTAAAGCCTCTCCATTATCATTAAGCTCTGGCCATTTTCTTGGAGGAAATTTAAGCTCTGCTTCAAGTATAGGTTTTAGAAACTCTAAATGTGTACCCTCAATTCTTCTAATGTTCTTGAGAACTCTTTTTCTCTTAATCAGCAAGTCGAGCTTGGAATATACGGTAACTTGTTTCACTCCAAGCTCTTCTCTGAGCTTTCCAATCACAAAGCTGTTGCCTATAATTGTGCTCTTGTCGCTCCTATCCCTTGCTATGATGAACAGCTTATCCCCTTCGCTGTCATAGATGACTTCGTCAATAAAAAAGGGAACTTCCTCAAAGCCATACCTCTTTCGAATTTCCCTAACTTTCTCTGTAATGAACTCTTTTGTGAACATTAGATCACCTTGTACGGCTCCATGCACTCATAAATCTCCTTTGCTATCTTCAATGCTTCTTCCTTATCATCAGTGTCTTTCACAATAATCTTTCCGCTTGGAAATACGCTTATATCGTACTTTTTCTTAACTAAAGCCAAAAACCGCGTGACCCTCTTAATTTGAAAACCTTTCTCAGCTAAGCATTCACAGAGTTCTTCCATATCAATGTCATATTTTTCTTCTGGGGTTATGTTTATGGCTTTCATACTTGCACATGGTTTTGCAATGAGCATAAGAATCACCCCGATAAGATTTAGGAGAGGGAGATAAAAAGATTTATGTCAATTTTTTCTTTAAGATAAGCTTCATTAAAGCTCCTTGTTTCTCTTTCTATTTCAACTCCTCAAAATTGATATTAAAGAGAAAAAGCTAACGCAAGCTTTTAACGAGCTCCTCCAAGACACTCAAAAATGTCTCGACTTCTTCAATGCTGTTATAGACGTGGAATGAAGCTCTTACTGTTCCGTTAATGCCCAAACGTTTCATCACTGGCAGAGCACAGTGATGTCCAGAGCGGACCATTATGTTGTGTTCATCCAATATAGCAGCAACGTCATGTGGGTGTAATGGTGGAACGTTAAAGCTAACAACTCCAGCGTGTTTTTTCAAGTTTCTCGGCCCGTACCATGGAATTTCAAGCTCTGTTAGACCTTCAGTTGTTCTTTTGACGAGTTTGTGCTCCTGCTTTTCGATTTTATCGAGCCCAATCTTTTCAATGTACTTAATCCCTGCCGCTAATCCTATTGCCCCGCCGATGTTTGGAGTTCCCGCTTCGTATCTCTCTGGAGGAGCTGTA
Source organism: uncultured Thermococci archaeon (assembly GCA_964615185.1). Taxonomy (GTDB): domain Archaea; phylum Methanobacteriota_B; class Thermococci; order Thermococcales; family Thermococcaceae; genus Thermococcus_B. Next base: position 12,345 of record CAZTOS010000047.1, on the reverse strand, counting down.
AGCTTGTAATCATAAAGCTCAACATCTTCAATGGTTCCTCCGCCTATTAATGGAGGCTCAAAGATGTCAAACATCTCCTCGTTAATATACAGAACTCCAATCCCTGTTGGTCCTAATGTTCCTTTATGTCCAGAGAATCCTAAAAAGTCAGCATGAAGCTTTCTAACATCAACCTCCATGTGCCCTACACTTTGGGCCGCATCTACGACAAATATCGCTCCTTCCTCTTTTGCCATCTTTCCAATCTCTTCAACCTCATGGATCACTCCTAAAGCGTTAGAAACGTGCTGAACTGCAACGAGCTTTGCACCCTTAATCTTTTTCTCGGCATCTGCTAAATCAAGGTTTCCTTCATCATCGCCTTCAATAATTTCAAGCTTTGCTCCATACTTCTTTGCAACCCTCTGCCAGGGAAGCAAATCAGAGTGGTGCTCATAAGGTGTTGTTACTATTTTGTCGCCTTTCTTCCACTCTAATCCAAGGGCAACCAAGTTTAAGCTTTCGCTTGTGTTCTTTGTGAAAATTATCTCCTCAAACTTTGCACCGAGGAAATCTGCAACAATTTTCCTTGCTTCCTCATACTTGTGTGTCGCCATCTGAGACAACCGGTGAATGCCTCGGTGAACATTTGCCCTGTATTTGAGGTAATACTCGTTCATGGCTTCAACAACTGGAATTGGGGTTAAACTTGTAGCCGTGTTGTCAAAGTAAATGACCTCTTGAGTAAGAGGGATGTCCTTTCTAACATCCTCTGGAATTCTCATTTCAAACCACCCATGAAAACTCGTTCAAGGGGCTATAAAGGATTTTGCCTCTCTCAATTATTCCATTTATGGAACAAAACTTTATAAATTATGGAACAAACTTGAAGATGGGGATGGGCATGAAATCGAGGGAAATAGCTTTAATCGGAATAATGCTGGCTCTCAGTTTAATGCTAAATGTTTCTCCACTCAAGGTGCCTAGTCAGTGGGGAATGACAATAGATTTAGTTGCAATCCCAATAGTTGTTGTTTACATCTTACTAAGCTTTACAAGTTCCTTGATATCTTTGGTGTTGCTCTTCGTTGGACTCAGCATAGTGTCCCAATCTTCATGGCTTGGTGCCAGCATGAAGTTCTTTGCAACACTCAGCGTAATCTTAGGTCTTGAGATAGCGAAAAAACTTACAAAATTCAGTCCAGAGAGCTACACAGAAAAGCAGCTCATTGCATTTATCGTTTCTGCCTATCTAATTAGCATTGCGATTAGAATACCTCTCATGGTTGGATTGAACTATTATTATGCACTTCCAATATGGCTCGGCATTCCAAGGGAGCAAGTTATTCCAAAGATTGAAGAGTGGTTCCACATTCCATTTTGGCTTGTGATAGCACTCCCAAATGCAATTCAAAGTGCCGTGGATGTAATTGGAGGAATCCTAATAAGTCTGCCCGTGATTAGAGCGCTACCTCACATTTTGGAGTGATTTTCTCCATCTTTCTGCGTATTCCTTGAATTTTTCATCTTTTGTTTTTTCATAGAGCCATTCCAAAAGCTGAATATGGAGTTTGTGATAATTTTTCATCGCTCTGCCATGAACGTTTGAGTACAAGCTCCATCCGTTTTCGTCAAAGTCTGGAAGAGCTTTTTCAACAGCTTTTACTCCTTCATCAAAAACCCATTTTGCATAGGTGTTGTTTGTAATTTCCCAATAGTAGTAAACACCTTGGAGGGCTATTATATGTCCATTCAGCACAAGCTCGTTTGAGTTGTAGGCATACTCTAAAATCCAAAGTCCATAAGTTGAATTTACAATAAATCCTCCTTTGCTGTAAGGAACTCTGAATGAATTCATTAGGAGCTGAGCAGTTTTTAGGTAGCTCTCGTTTTTTGTGATGTTGTAGGCTTTTGCATATAGTCCCGCTCCAAGCCCCTGAGCATAGCCTGAAATCCAAGGGATTGAAGAGTTCTCGAAGTGAAAATAGTTTTCAAAAACTGCGTATTCTAATCCCTGGTAGTTCTTTATGATTAAATACGACTGAAGTTCCCTTAATATTTCCAGAGCTCTCTCCTCTTTACCTATCTGGAAATAAACATCAGCCCAATGAAGTGCTGTAACTGGATAAAGAACTAATCCCCTAAAGTTATAATGGACATAAGGCAAGGCACTTTTGAAACTTGAGTTTGCAAGAAATACATCATTGTAGGGTGCCGAGCTTGTGAATGAAACTGCATAGAAGCTTTTAAGTGGTGATAAATAGCGAGAATAGAATTCGTTGTTTGCTCTTAGTGTTGCTTTTAAGATTTTATTTCTCTCTGGAGTTAGTTTTACCTTTGAAAACACTAAACGAGGATAAGAAGCCTCAAAACTTGAGATTAAGTAAAGAGGATTCACGGTGCTGAGAAATGACATGAAGTTGCCAAGCACAACATTCTCGTTTTGTTGCAGAAGGGTAGCAAGTTCTGGATCCTCGGTTTGAGCTAAAATTCGATTTTCTGCATTTTCATATATACCAAAGAGAGAAGAAGTCAGCAGCATAAAGACCAAAATTAAAGCTTTCTCCCTCATCTGCTCACCTGAATCTTTTCTGGTTTCAGACCTCTAATCACGAGGTAATCATTCCATTTTCTTGCATATTCAAGGAAGTACTTGTCTCCAGCAACATCATAGAGCCACTTCAAGAGTCTAATATGTAAACGGTGGTAGAACTCGCTGGCATCTCCATGAATATTTGAATATTTCGACCATGAGCCGGTATCAAATATCGGGAGTGCATTTCTCACAGCTTGGACTCCGTTTTGGAAAAGTTGCCAGGCTTTTTCGTCGTGGGTTACCTGCCAGTAATAGTAAAGCCCCTGCAGAGCTATGATGTGTCCGTTTAGAACGAGCTCATTTGAGTTGTAGTTGTATTCAAGATACCAGTCTCCATATTTTGTGTGTGAAACAAAGCCATTCATGCTTAGTGGCAAATCGAAGGAATTCACCAATCCCTTAGCTATTTTCAAATAGGTTTCATTGCCCGTTAGGTTATAGGCTATTGCATAAACCCCGGCACCCATTCCTTGGGCATACCCAGAAACCCACGGAACTGAAGCATTTTCAAAGTGGAAATAATTCTTGAAGAGCACGTACTCTTTTCCTTTATATTCTCCATATTGGGCATATTGGCTGAGCTCTTTTAGGATTTGCAGGGCTTTTTTGTTTTGTCCTCTTTGAAAGTGTATTTCGGCCCAATGGATGGCTGTTACTGGATAAAGGTTGAATCCTCTTCCAGTGTAATATATGAATGGCAAAGAAGAATTCAGAGACCCTTTGATTCTAAAAGTTGAATAATAAGGAGAGTCATCAGAAAAAACAAGCGCAGAAAAATCTTTGGTTGGGGAAGTATAATGGGAATAGTAGGCATTGTTTGCCCTTAGTTCTGCCAAAAGGGCTCTGTATTCAACCTCATTCAGCTTTCTCCATTTTGCAAGCTCTCCAAAAATTCTGACAGTATAGAATGAATCTCGATAACTCCTTAGATACTTTAAATCTCCCGTTTCCTTATATTGTCTCCAGAACTTCTCTCTAATCTCACGATTTTTTTCAAGTTCCTTCATGAGTTCGTTATAAAACCCTGTCCCTTTGGCTCTTTTTAGAAGTGCATCTTCGGGACTCAGAAAAACGTCCTCTGGAATTTCTCTCCCAATTATCCCAGATTTCTTCTCATCAATTCCAACTCTAAAGGTGTCATCTTCTTTGTAGATTTTTAGAGTTATTAGGATTTTATCATTGTCATTTGCCTTAAAGGATATGGAAAGCATTTCTTTCACCTTAAATGTCTTCCCATACCAGTTTGTGAGACTTCCTCTTACAGTAAAAATTATTGGAACCTCTCCATCATTTATGCCTACCCTCCCAACAAAGAGTGGAGTATTGAGCTTATCAATGGTCACATTACCTACAGTTAGCTTGAACTTTGCGAATTCAAAAGCAGCGGCTTCCTCCTCGATTTGAACAAAAACCTTGATTGGATAGTTGTGGTTATGGGAATGAAATGATGTCTCAATAGAAATACATCCCGTAGATAAGATAAGGATTAGTGACATAATGATGATTTTTGCCGATTTCATACTACTCCCCATAGGAAAAAGAGGCGAGGGCAATATAAATCTTTCTCCGTGTTAAACTTTAGAATTTAGAGCAAAAATATTAAGGTAAAAACAGAATTCAAAGATTTGCTAAGATTTCCTCCTCTTCCATAGTCCTCTCACAATAGTGACAACGAACCTTTAACGGCTCTTTCGATATAACGTAAAACTTTGGAACCACGTATTCATGATTGCTTATGCAGTTTGGATTTGCACATCTCAGAATTCCTCTTATCCTCTCTGGAACTTCTACGTTAAACTTCTCTGCAACCTTGTAATCTCTTATGATGTTTACAGTGGCGGTTGGGGCAATTAGGGCTATCTTGTTAACCTCTTCTTCGCTGAGGTACTTCCCCTCAACTTTCACAATATCCTTTCTTCCAAGTTTTTTGCTGTGGACGTTCATAGCTAAAAGCACCGTTCCACCGTTTAATGTATTTAAATTGAGAATCTCAATAACTTTAAGCCCCTTTCCTGCTGGAATGTGGTCAATGACAGTCCCTTCTTTAATTGCAGAAACCTTAAGCTCGCTCATTCAATCACCCCCAGGGTAAGAGCCAGGAGAGCCATTCTCACGGGAATTCCAGAAAAGACCTGTCTAAAGTAGATAGCATACTTCGTTGAGTCGACACTTGGATGTATTTCATCAACCCTTGGAAGTGGGTGCATAATTTTTAGCGTTTCCTTGACTTTTTTCAGAATCTCTAAATCAATCACATAACTCCCCTTAACTTTTAGATATTCTTGCTCATCTGGAAATCTCTCCTTCTGGATTCTTGTTACATAGAGAACATCGAGCTCCCCAATTACGCTTTCTAAGTCACTTGTTTCGTGAACCTTCACTCCCTTCTCCTTTAGCTCTTCAACTATGTGTCTTGGCATTCTGAGGAGAGCTGGAGATATTAGGTAAAGTTCCACATCATAATGGCTTAAAGCTTCACTCAAGCTGTGCACAGTTCTTCCATACTTTAGATCACCAAGAAGACCAATTTTAAGCCCATCAATCTTCCCAAATTCACGCTTTATTGTGTAGAGGTCAAGTAGGGTTTGTGTTGGGTGCTGGTTGCTTCCATCACCGGCATTAATAACTGGGATTTCTGCTACTTCTGCTGCAAGCCTTGCGGCTCCTTCCTTTGGATGTCTTATCACAATGACATCGCTGTACTGCTCAACTGTTTTGATTGTGTCTCTAAGGCTTTCCCCCTTCTTTACACTGCTTGTTGAGGCTTCTGCAAATCCAATAACTGAGCCCCCTAATCGGTGCATTGCACTTTCAAAGCTCAGTCTCGTTCTCGTTGATGGCTCAAAGAAAAGTGTTGCCAGGATTTTTCCCTTTGCATATTCAAGAAAGCCTTTTTCCTTGAGTTCCTTCTCAAGCCTTTCTGCAGTGCTCAAAACATATTCAATATCGTCCTTAGAAAAATCCCTAATGCTAATAACATCTCGACCTTTCCATCCTTGCATAAAAGCCCTTCTCGTGTAAATTTTTACCATTATTTAAACCTTTTTTGACATGAATTTGTTTATAATTGTGGAGGGATAATTTTATAACCAGGTTTTAAAAATCAAGATGGGAGAAAAGATGAAAACGCCATGTGTCTTTTGGGTTGAGGAGGTAATGCCCACTTTAAGGGCTAAAGTTGCCCAAAGGCTCTATAAAGAAGGCTTTACCCAAGCAAAGATAGCTGATTACTTAGGGATAACTCAAGCGATGGTTAGCAAGTATTTAGCTGGGAAATATAAAAAATTGGAGAAGGGGTTAGATGAAAAAATTGAGGAAATTGCAGAGGAAATTGCAAAGCTCATAATTTACGGTGCCAAAAAAGAGGAAATTATAAAATTTACAGCAAGAAAGTTTTTTGAGCTTTTCCAGAGCGGATTTCTCTGCAGATATTATGCAGAATACGCTGGGGTTGAAGAATCAATCTGCAAGGAGATTTTTATGGCGATACCCTCAAGAAGCGAAGTTCTGGAAAGGCTAAATTTGGCTTTAAGTGAGCTTTTACAAGATGATAAGTTCCTTCAGCTGATTCCCGAAATTAGGAGCAACATAGCTTACGCTTTACCAGAGCCCAAAGATTTTAGCGATGTGGCAGCAGTTCCGGGGAGGATAACAGTTGTAAAGGGAAAAGCTTTTGCTTTACCCCCAGAATTCGGCGTGAGCAAGCATATAGCAAAGATTCTTCTTGAGCTCTCAAAGGTTGCTCCAGAAATAAGAAGTGTCATTAATATAAAATTCGATGAAAAAATAGAAGATGCACTCAGAAAAGCAGGATTTAAAGTGGAAAGTATAGAAGAAAAGAATAGGGATGAGGATAAGACTGTTGAGCTAATAGTTCAGCTCTTTAAAGAAAAAGGAGTCCTGGATGCAGTGATAGACAAGGGAGCCTTTGGAATTGAGCCCTGTGTTTATATCTTCGGAAGGGATCCAATTGAAGTTGTTGAAAAGGTGAAGAAGCTGGAGAGTTTCCTATGAGGGGCAAAATCCTCTTTGCATATTTGGTTTTTCTCTTCTATGCTAATCTAACGCCTCAAGTTCCTACAGTTCCAATAAGCGGAGGAGATAAAATTGCACACTTCTTGGAGTTCCTCATTTTGGGAATTTTGGGATATGATAAGGCTTTTCTTCTTGTGTTGCCTATTGTCCTTGAATATCTTCAGCTCTTTGTTCCGGGTAGATGCTTTTCGTACTATGATATGGTCGCAAATCTAATAGGCTTTGGAGTTGGAGTTATTGCGGGGTGGTGGTATGAGAGTGGTAAAAAAGGAGCTTCACTTTTCCACAAGGGGAGAAATTGACCTCGTTGACATAACGCATGAGGTTGAGAGGTTCGTTGAAGAAAGCGGAATAACGAATGGACAAGTCTTAATATTTGTCCCGGGAGCAACAGGGGCAGTTATAACAATCGAACATGAAAGCGGACTTCTTGAGGATTTCAAGAGAATACTGAGAGAACTCGTCCCAAGAGGACAAGGATATAAGCATGATTTGATTGACAACAATGCACACTCTCATCTGAGAGCTTCTCTGCTCGGAGCATCGTTGGTTCTGCCAATCATTGATGGTAGGCTGGTTAGAGGAGTATGGCAGCAGATATTCTTCGTTGAGCTTGATGTAAGGCCAAGAAGGAGGAGAATAGTTCTGCAAGCTATTGGGGAGTGAACTTGTACTTTTTAATCTTTTGGGAAAATATCATCGAGCATGATTTACTTAGCCTAGTCTACTCCCATGAAGTCATCTAAGTCCCAAATCAGCCAGCCTTCTTCTCTCAAATCCTCCTTGTTATCAATTTTCTTTGCCACCATTCCATAAAACCTGCTCCACTCTTCTAAACCCACGAGCTCACCCTTCCTTTTCAAATTCTCCAAAATTTTCTTTGCTTTCTTTTTCCTCAGCTCTTTCCACTTAACCCCAATAAACAGAACTTTTTTCTCACGCTCATTCAAAGCAACCAAATCAATCTCCTCACCTTTATGCCACCACCGTCCAATTTTTGTAAACTTAAAAGGTAACACTCTTTCTTGATTAAATCTCACCAAGAGCTGCTTCGTTATTCTCTCAAATATGAATCCAACATACTCATCAAACTCCTTTTTGATATCATCAACAACATCAAATCCCAATTCTATCTCGCTTTTTCTTGGATAGACGAAGCGAAACCAAAAATTAAATAGATTATCAGCTATTCTGTAAACTGCTCTGCCTTTTCCGAGAATGGATCTTTCCTCAGTGATGTAACCCATTTCTTCAAGGACATTGAGATACTTTCCGAGAGATTTTGTTTCTATCTTTGCCTTATCAGCTATTTGGCCAAAGCGAGTGTAGCCAAGAGCTATTGCCCTTAAAATTGAGAAGTAGCGCGACACATCCCTAAGCTCCTGTTTGAGCAAATATTTTGGTTCATCATAGTATTTGGCTCCCTTTGATAGTAGAAGAATCCGAAGGTTGTCCCAGAAATTAAGCTCTGGATTGTAATCAGCCCAATACTGCGGAACACCGCCAAAGACTGAGTAAATCCTTATGGCAGTTTCTAAATCTGTGGATATTATATTCTTCACACTGAAGAAGTCCATTTCCTCAACTTTCCAAGCTCCAGTTCTTCTGCCATATATCGGAGACTTTGCTGATAGAATACCCTCCATAAATGAAACAAGCGAACCGCAGAGGATTAACATTATCTTTGTTTTTGAGAGATAAAGATCCCAGTACTTTTGAAGAACACTGAGGAACTCCTTATGGGCTTTAGCTATGTACTGAACTTCATCTATGACAACAACAAGTCTTTTGGAGCTTTTCTGGGATAGATATGTAAAAAAGGCTCCCCAGCTCTTCAGAGGGTTCTCTTTGAGAAGGGGATCGTTAAAATACTCTGCAAGTCTCTCCGAGAAGTCGTCAAGGATTGTCTCGCTCTCTTCTGCGAGCAGGTACAAACCACCAACCTCGGAAAGAAACCTCTGAAGTAGGTAAGTTTTGCCTATTCTCCTTCTTCCGTAGAGAATTATAAGCTCTGCCCTCCCTGAGTGGTATCTGGTTCTCAAAAATTCAAGCTCTGGGTTTCTATCGATAAACTTACTCGTGAGTATCATACTTTAGAGTAGGTTCTTGTGGTTATAAGGTTTTTGTTTCTCTATGGAGGTATCATCAGATTTCCACATACATGAAGTCCCTTGCAATTATGTAGCCATAACCTCTAACCATGTCTTCAAGCTTCTCTTGAGTGTAGTTGCTGTGGCTTATGTGAGCAAAAACTGTCTTTTTAGCCTCAACTTTTTGGGCCAGCTTTATTGCATCTTCAACACCCAAGTGTGTCTTGGGAATTGATTGCTTATGGGTCATCTCTGCTATGAGCAAATCCGCTCCTTTCATAACCTCTATGGCATTCTCATCGCTTAGAATCTCCGGTCCAGTGTCTCCAGTAACTGCAATTCTTTTCTTCCCAATTTCAATAACAAATCCCCCAGCAACCTCTATTGGGTGATGCACTGTTGGGAAATGATAAACTTTGAATCCAAAGTCATACCAGCGGTTGAATTCTAAGACTATGTACTTCCAGTCCCTCTCACCTAAGAAAAGCTCTTGCAGGTGCTTTGCAACGTTTACTGCGTATTCGTGGGAGTAAAACTTGACTCCCCTGAAAATCTGCAGTTCTGGAAGCCCAGCTATGTGATCAAAGTGGGCATGAGTTATGAAAACTTTTCTCACCTCCATATTCAAATGCTCTAAGTGATAGTGCAAATCTGGTGAGGGATCGATCAACGCTTTTATCTCCGGAATGAAGACTGAAAATCTGGTCCTTTTGTATTGAGGGTATTTCCTTGCTCTAACACAGTTTTCACAGCTGCACAGAGGTTTGGGAGTGCCGCTGTAAGAGCCAGAGCCCAGGATTATTACCCTCATTTCACTCACCCAAAATCTTTTTCCACAGCTCGTTATTATTAACGATTACCCACCACAGCTTTAACTCCTCCCTCTTCTTCTTATAATCGGGGTGGGCTTTTGCTACAAGCTTCCAGAAGCGTTTGGAGTGGTTCAGCTCTAATAGATGGGCAAGCTCATGGGTTATGACATAATCTAAAAGCTCCTCTGGGAGGGCTGCAAGTGTTATGTTCAAGCTTAGGTTTCCCTTTGATGAACAGCTACCCCATTTATTTCGCTGGACTCTAATAAACACTTTATTCGGTCTTCTCCCAATATGCTCTGCCCTTTTTTCAATTATTTCCTCGACCTTTTTCTTAAGCTCCTTCTTGATAGTTCTTTTCAGACTTTCAAGGTTTGAAACACAAATGACATCGGTGAAAATCTTAGTCCTTTGACAGCTCCAGACTTCATAAAATTTCCCAAAAATAGGAAATCCCCGAGATGCTAATATTTTACCCTTCTCAACTTTTTCAAGATTTTTTGAAATCCACCTTTCCTTTGATTTTAGAATAGGCCTTACATTCCGAGTTGGGGAAACTATCCTCAGATAGCCCTCAGGCTGAACATAAATTCTTATGTAACGAACAGGTCGCAAAATTAATTCGTATTTAGTTTTCTTGCCGTTGATTTCAACTTCATACATAAGGGTTGTTTAAAAAGTCCATCTTATAAATTTTGCAGGACAAAGGCATTGTCGGAAATCGGAATGTATCTGTTGTTCTTGGTGTTAGTCTTCATCCTAAGAAGGGTAAATAATTGTAAGGGAAAGGTTATTAGGGTTCGTGGCAACTTAATCAACAACCGTAATGGAGGTTCACAAAATGATACCGCCAAGTCCTCCCCCTCATATAAGATCCGGATGGAAAGACCACAAAGAACCTCTTGATCTTAAGCTTATGGCCAAGGCTATCGAGACTGTTAAAGTCGCTTTGCCTTTGTTTACTGCAGGACTACCGATAGTCAAGAAGGGGCCAGGTGGTGAAACACATGTTGATGTTCCAATAATGTACATGGGGGTTGCTATAGACAGAGTACATTATGATCCTTACTTAAAAGCTCCATCTCCTAAAGGGAGACCTGTTAGGGCGTGGAACGTTGAAATTGATCCCCAAGAAGTTCGACAAACAATCGAGGTTGCATTAAAAGAAGCCTACGTCATTGAAGCTGCAGAATTTAGGGAGCCAGAAGATGCTTGGGTAATTCCAGTGGCATGGAATAGACTCATAATAATGCATGTTAAAGTTTCTTATGATGGTAGGGAGCTTATACCTGATTATGGCCTTACAGAGGAGGTAAGGAGATACGTCATTTAATAATATCAAGGGACTAATTAGAGTCATAGCATTGTATGTTAAGAGAGAATTGTTCCTTGCTCTTTTGTTATTACTATATGTATTGCTCCTAATTGTGAATAACTCCTTGCTTGGAAGAACTCTAAAACTCATTGATTATGAAAGTCTTTCAGCGATAATATCCTTCTTTATACTGTCAAGAGGTCTTGAGCTTTCTGGTGTCTTTACAAGAATCGCTCCTTACATAATACAGCTTTCAGATGGTGATGAAAGACGCTTCTTGTTCATCATGATAGTCATTGTATCGCTCTCATCCTCACTTATAATGAATGATACTGCCATGTTCGTATTTATTCCCCTTATTATGACTATGTCCAAGATTGCCGAAATAGATGTGAAAAAAGCGGTTAGCTTAACAGCAATTGCTGCAAATGTGGGGTCGGCATTGACTCCTATTGGAAATCCACAGAACATAATCATGTGGAGAGTGTATAGGATTTCTGTACATGAATTTATTTTAACAATGCTTCCCTATGTCTCTATATGGGTGTTTGTTTTGCTTTTATTTGTGTTTATAGGAGGAAGTAAGAAACAGTTTCGAGTATTCACAATGCCAGATGTAAAGCTTAACAAAGCTCTAATGTTTTCATCTGCAACATTGTTTTTTGTAGATGTTGTGTTGATTCAGCTGGGACATGCATTGTGGGCACTTCCTTTAACTCTTGCCATCTTAGTAATTGTTGAGCGAAGAGTCTTGCTTTCTATTGATATTGCATTGATTCTTACATTTGCTTTCATATTCATCGATTTTAAAGAGCTTTCTACACTCATGCAGGCTTTTAATATTTTGCCCTCACTAAAAAGTTCTATAACTGTAGTTCTACTTTCTACTGGGTTAAGTCAATTGATAAGCAACGTTCCTGCAACTGTGGTTTTGATCTCTGCAGGAAAACCAGAATGGCTCCCTTTGGCACTTGGTGTAAATCTGGGTGGAACTGGAATAGTAATTGGTTCCCTTGCCAATCTTATAGCTCTCCGCATTTCTGGAATCAGAATAAGAGACTTCCATAGGTTTTCAATTCCCTACTTCCTTATAGCTCTGGGATTTTCATTTTTGATACTCCTACTCTAATATTCCGTGGATTTTGAAATAAAAAAGTTAAAATCTTAGAAGTTCAGGAAAACTCCCTCCTGAGGAGAGTATACTGGAAATGGCTGATTTTTTTCGATGCCCTTGGCAACCTAACTAGGTTAAAATTCTCCTTGCTCAATGCTGGTGGGTTCTGCGCTTGGAGTTCTGGGAGATTGATGGGGGAATATCTTTGGCTTGTGGAGCACTTTGGTGTTATGAATGTGCCTATGTTGATTTATCTCAAAGAAGGATAATGAAATCACGAGACAGAATTTGGTAAGGAGAAAAGAGGAAGTAAGGAAATACTAAAAGCTATCTCTGAGATTCACTAAAACTTCTTAATGGAAAAGTTTTAAGAGTGAGTTATCAAGCTATATACAGAAACGTCC
>CAZTOS010000046.1:0-19355 GCA_964615185.1 uncultured Thermococci archaeon | reverse complement strand
CTACCCGCTATGAAATTAACACACTACACGCTCTTAACGGGTAGGCAGAACGGCATCGACATATGAGGCAAACATCCATCCAAGAGTTCGCTACGTCCTCTATGAGATAGTTGATAAGGCAAACTACGAGAAGCCCGTGCTGATTCTGGGTGCATATGGCTGGGGAGGTGTCGCTGGGAGGGAAATTGAGACGATGATAATGAGGAGCAAGTTTGACCATGTTGACACAATTGAAGTTAGGGGACAAACAACTAAGGAAGACGAGGAAAAGATCAGAGAGGGAGTTAGAAAGCTCCTCAAGAGGCTGAATAAATAAGAGGCATATTTTAGCATAACTGATTGGAAACTTGAAAATCTTCAAGACCGGAGCAAATCCTAATGGACTTTTGTGAAAATTATTTGGCTAATCTAACATAAATAGGATCATAAAACAACCTATGGCTTGAGAAAGCCTTTTATATTCCTTTTTTGAAAAATATATTGAAACGATTCGATGGAGGCGGATAATATGGTCGTGGAAAGGGAAATGACAAAAAAGTTTTTGAGCGAAGCTTATGCAGGTGAAAGCCAAGCTCACATGAAGTATCTCATTTTTGCAAAGATTGCTGAAAAGGAAGGATTTCCAAACATCGCAAAGCTCTTTAGAGCGATTGCATTTGCTGAGCTTGTTCATGCCAAGAATCACCTCAAGGCTCTTGGAAATGTGAAAGATACAGCTGAAAATCTACAAATGGCTATAGATGGTGAAACCTTTGAAGTTGAGGAGATGTATCCAGCTTATAAGGCAGTTGCAGAATTGCAAGGAGAAAAGGAAGCTGTTAGGAGTACACACTATGCGTTAGAGGCAGAGAAGATTCATGCTGAACTCTACAGGAAAGCGAAAGAACTTGCAGAGCAGAAGAAGGACATGGAAATTAAGAAAATCTATATATGTCCTGTCTGTGGTTATACTGCCGTTGATGAAGCTCCCGAGAAGTGTCCAGTCTGCGGTGTTCCAAAGGAAAAGTTTGTTATCTTTGAGTGATATTTCCTTTTTTCTAACCTTATAGGTTTGGAACACAAACTTTATAAGGTTGACCTAACAATATTAAAGTGAGGTTTAAGAAATGACAACGTGGAAATGCCTGGTTTGCTGATACATATTATGAGGAAGGGTTTGTCCTCTTTGTGGAGCTGGAAAAGATATGTTTGAGAAAATAGAGTGAGGTGATGAAGGTGTTGAGCAAAACCATAGCTTCTGGAGATTGGAAAGGAGAAAAGCATGTTCCAGTTATAGAATACAAGAAGGAAGGAGACCTGCTTGAGATAGAGGTTAGTGTTGGAAAAGAAATTCCACATCCAAATACACCAGAGCACCACATAGCTTGGATTGAGCTTTACTTCCATCCTGAGGGAGAGAAGTTCCCAATTATGGTTGGCAGAGTGGCATTTACCAACCACGGTGATCCACTCACTGAACCAAGGGCAAAATTCTATATTAGAACAAGCAAGAGGGGCAAACTCTATGCTTTGAGCTACTGTAATATTCATGGGCTTTGGGAAAACAGTGTTGATGTCGAGTGATTTTTTCTTTTCTTTGCCCATTTTTGTCCACGAACGTTTTTAATTAGTGAATCTACTATAATACTGGTGAAGAAAATGAGGATTTACAGTCCAGATAGAGAGTATCCGCCAGAATATCGTGAAGTTCTTGAAGAGCTTAAGAAGATAACTGATCCCGTGACTGGTGGAGATATCCTCGATTCAGGTGTTGTTGCGGGCTTGGAAGTAAATGGGGACACCTTAAAGATATGGCTGAGGTTTGAAAGTCATGCCGAGCACAACATTATTGGGGAATCTCCGATCGCTTACTCAAAAATAATCGGCGATATAATGGAGCGTTTTGCACTTGTTAAGTTTGATAATGTTTATGTTTATGATTTGGCAAATCATGTAGTTGGGAAATTTGAAAATAAGGGAAGATACAAACCGGAAGACTTGGGATGATCTTCATGGGGCTTTTCAGTTTTTTGAAACAAAAAGAGCCAGAAAGAAAAACAGAGTTGCCAGAAAATGTGAAAAAGGTTATAGAGATATTGAAAAAAGTGAAAGACCCAGAAACGAACTTGAACATAGTGGACGAGGGTCTTGTTTATGGTCTAACAGTCAAAGAGTCTGAGGTTCAGGTGTTTCTTTTGATGGCACGCTCCACTCCTCACTGTCATTTTTGCCAAATGATAGCGATAAATGTGCAGAGAAAAATTCTAAGGGAAATTGTCAAAGTGCTCAAAGAGGAAGGTTTTGAGAGGGTTGAGATATATAATGAGCTTGGCTTACTTTTAGAAAAAGGCTAAATGGGCAGGGGGATGAATAATTAATTCTAAGAAAATTAAAGAAACTAAAGCTCGACTTTTATCCCAGTCTCCTCTTCAACTTCTTTGAATCCTTTTTTCATCCATTCAGTGAATTCTGGGTCAAGCTTTAAGAGAAGTGCCAAAAATTCACCGACATGTTCCTTTTCTTCATTTGCAACATCAAGAAATGTATGCTTTACAGCTTCATTATCAATCAGTTCAGCAAACTGCTCATAGAAGTTTATTGCATCGAGCTCAGCTATAACAGCCCAGCGAAGGGCTTGAATAATTTCTTTTTCAGAAAGCTTCTCTTTATTTATGGAAATTGGATTCAGACCAAGCATTTAAATCACCATCTTAATGTTCTACATTCATAGTAATAAAGTTTTCCATAAGAACATAAAAGTTTGGAAAATGGAATTAATATGTCTCAAGGCTGAAGTCCTGGTAACCATCCAAATTCCCGTTTTCATAATGTTCCTCTTCAATTTTTGCCAGCTTACGGAATAATTTTCTTGTATCCTCATCTTCTACTTCCTCAGCGGCTTTCTCATAGAATCTCCATGTTTCTTTTTCCGTTCCCAGCTCCACCGCTTTAACTTCACTCAGGACTCTCTCATATTTGGGTTAACTTGTTCAAAATATCCCTATCCTGAATTTTGTTTTAATTCGTTGATTCTATTGAGCATTTTTGTAGAATATCCCTAAACTGAGGACCTATTAGGGGGCAAAAACTTTCAAAATACTTGGAAAAGTACAGAATCCTTTTCATTTTTAAGTGCATAAGGTTTATATAAACCAAGGGGAGAAAACGGTTTAGAGAGGAGGGAATAACATGACTCGTATATCTACTGGGATAGATGGTCTTGACAAAATGCTCGGTGGTGGTTTAATACCAGGGAGAGCGTATCTGATTAAAGGTGGGCCTGGAAGTGGAAAAACTACCCTCTCTATTCATTTCCTCATGGAGGGAGTTAAAAGGGGAGAGAAAGTTTTGTACATCACCCTCGAGGAGCCAATTGAGATTCTAAAAGATGATATGAGAAAGCTGGGCTTTGATATTGATAATCCTCTCTTTGTTGGTATTGATGCCACCCCGGTGAAGGAGAAAAGAAGCTTCTTCGAGGGAATGCACTATGAAGAATTTGCAAAAGGCTTTAGTGAGCTTATAAGGGCTGTAAAAGAAAGACTTGAAGGCGAAGAGTTTACAAGAGTTGTAATTGATCCTATTACAATGATAAAACTGACGATGAAGGATGAGCTTGAGTACAGGAGAACTTTTCTTGGATTTTTAAAGGAGATTGCAAACTATAATGTAACTCTGCTTTTGACCTCTGAAGTTTACGAAATGGGCATTGAGGACTACTTGGTAAGTGGTGTCATAGAATTGAAAACATTTGAAATCGGAGGGAAGACAGTTAGGGGCATTAAAGTTGTCAAATTCAGGGGCAGCGATTTTGATGAAACCCTAAGGCCATATAAAATAACCAGCAACGGAATTGAGGTGTACAGCGAAGAGAACATATTCTGAGAGTGGTTAGAATGAAGTTTGGTGTCCCCAAGCTTGATAGATTACTTGGGGAAATTCATGAAGGAAGTGTTGTGTTGGTTGAAACTCTTGGAAATCTTGGGGAAGAGATAGTAGTAGAGGCGCTTAAAGAAAACAGTGATAAAAGCATTGCATTTGTTACAAAAAGGCTGAAGGAGGAACTTGGGAGAATACCAGAACTTAAAAACATGAAGTATATAGTGTTTGGAGAGGACTTTGCTCCTCAAGAGCTGTTTAAGATAACATACAAGCTCAGGCAGATTCTTAATGGATATCTTGTTGGATTGTTTTTCCTCCAACCCCTTTTGGTTTTTCATCCTCCTGAAACAGTGTATAAGTTCTTCTCTGAGGTATCGTCAATAACTCACGAGAATAGACTTGTGCTAATTGCAATACTTGATAAGAGATTGATTGATGGAAGGACTCTTGCTATGTTTGAAAATGTGTCAACTCACGTTATTGAGATTGTTGAGGAGCTTGAAAAGTTCAGGGTTATACGGGGGATACGTATTAAAAAATCGCCTAAGGGCTCTTCAGGTTTTTACGAGCTGATAATCAAGGATGGGAAAGTCACTATAGGTGAGCCACTTGGATGAATACTTCCTCATAAGGGGTCTGATGAGCTTAACGCTGATACTCAGCGTTCTCTATACAAGCATGGTACTTAAGATGCTTGGACAATATATGGAAAAGGGGAGACAAGTTGTCTTTGTCCAGATAACTGGTTCATTTCTTGTCGTGTTTGCCTCTATACTAATGGGTTTTAAAGATATCTCGTTAGAAGGTATTCTTGCGATTTTGCTTGCGCTTATAGGAGCGTTTCTAATAATCCATCCCCTGATCAAATACAAGCTTGTGAAGTTTTCCAAAATAAATGCAATCCAAATCATATTGGTAGTTCTTTCAACTGTTTTTGGACGTCTTATGGGATTTCATTGGACTGTAGTCCTCAAGACAGTTGGTATTCTCTCCCTCTTTTTGCTGATCCAGTCTCTAAACTCAATAAAGCTCACAGATCCGTTGCTGAAAACTCTGCTTGATGTCTCACTTTGGCTCTTGGTTATCTACGCATGGCTCGGCCACCTGACTGTTAGTTCCATCGGTTCGTGTAATTATTATCTAATATATTTGATCTACTTCACTGCGCTCCTTTTGTGGCTGTTCTCTGCTGTTGTTAGTTATGATCATGTCAGGAGGTGGCTGTAGTGATCTGCCCCATAATAAGGGAGGTTGTTGAGGTATCGATCGGTATTTCAGCTGTCTCCCTCTTTTCTTCCAAAAAGTTTCCTTTAATGTATAAATCTTCCCTTGCACTCGCCATAGGGACTTTCTTTTTAGCAGAACCTCTTTTGGATTATCTTCTCGATGTTGATTCAACTGTTTTTGAGTTTATCGGTGCATTGCTTCTTCTCTGGGTGGTGGAGAGGTTCATTGCCGTGAATAAAAATTCACGGATTAACTTTTATCCTTTGATTCTTGGCGGTTTTGTTGGTGTGCTTGGGTTTGTATTGACTAAAGACTTGGCTTATTTTCATGCCGGTACACTGATAACTTTTGCACTTGTAACTTTCAGAACAGGAATTGCCGTTGAAATAGCTCACTGGGAGCACAAAAATGTGTTCTTAATGTCATCCCTCTTCCTCTTTGCTGGAGCATTGGCATTTGCTTTAACCCTCTTCATGCTGAGTGATTTCTTGTACTATGGAGGGATATTTGTCTTCATGCTCGCTGTGATAGAGATAACATATGGCATAATGTGATTTGAAACGTTAAATTTATTATCTCAAAGATATAATGAAAGTCCATGAACATATTTATTCCCCTGTTGGCAGGAATCATATTTGGATATTTGTTTAGAAGAAGAATTGACATAAACCTTGATAAACCTATGAGTACAACGCTTCTGCTTTTGATCTTTTTTATGGGAGTTGAGGCAGGAAGAGTCGAGATAAACGCCGTTGACATCTTTATTTCATCCTTAACATTTGCAGTGCTGACAATTCTGGGCAGTCTGTTCTTTGCAGTGGTTTTGGGGGGACGAGTTAGATGAGCTTTTTGTATTTTGTATTGGGCTCACTAATTATTGGTCTACTTGTTGGGAAGTATTCATCTTTCCATTTTGGCAATCTATATGAGGTGATGCTATATCTCTTAATCTTTATAATTGGGGTTGATCTGGGAAAGAGCAAAGGAATTAAAGAAATCAGGAAGCTCGGAAAAATAGCACTCATTTTACCGCTCGCCACTGTAATGGGCTCCCTAATGGGTGGACTTTTGGCATCTTTTCTTCTTGGTCTTCGTATAAAGTGGGCGTTAGCAGTTTCGGCGGGTTTTGGATGGTATTCACTGACGGGGCCACTTTTAGCTCAGTATTCCGCCGTCTATGGCGTGATTGGGTTTTTAGCTAATCTCACAAGAGAAATTCTAACGATTTTGTTCTATCCCATTGCCATTAAGAGAATACCAAAAGAACTTGCGATTTCAATGGGTGGTGCAACAACCATGGATTCCACTCTTCCTGTTATCGTAAAGTTTGGAGGGAGTGAGGTTACAATAATTGCTTTTGTTCATGGATTTATCCTGACGGCAATAGCTCCATTTCTAATATCAATTATACTTCAGCTTTGAACAATTAAACTTCTTATGAGCATCCATTCTTAATGGGACTGTTTCGTAGATAGCAACAAGCGAAACATTTGCTGACTTTTGTTTTTCGTAATTTTTATATAGTTTTGTGGTGAACCTTATTGTGATGTGGTAGTCCCCGATATGTGGGGTTTTAAGCCCGAATGGGGACTGCTGAAAGTCCTGAAGATGTGGGGAGTTTCCGTTCCCCCCAAAAGCCCTCCAATGAAGAAGGGAGGAGGGAAGGTTATCCGCTACGATAGTTTCACATGTTTTAAAAGTAGCGGATAACCAGAACGGATTGTTCCAACTCATTTTCTCTGTATCCTTCTTTGGCCTGTATATCTTGTTTCAACAAGTTTATTTATAATCTCAACCTCCATAACAGTTTAATAACATTTTGTATTTAAAACTTGTAGCAGTTTTCCTAAGCAAAAACATTTTAAAGGGTTTGAGCTTAGGGAGGCATGCAAGATAATACCTCATGGCTCGGGGGTATCCGAGAAGGTAGGAACCTACCGGGCCTCTGTGAGGAGGTGGGAAAATGAAATATCCAAAGCAAATAAGGACTTACTGCCCGTTCTGTAAGAAGCACACCATTCATAAGGTCGAAAAAGTAAAGAAGAGACCAAGAAGTGAGCTTAGTGCGGGTCAGAGAAGATTCAGGAGAATCCTCAAGGGTTACAAAGGTTTTCCAAGACCAAAGCCAGAGGGCAGAGAAAAGCCTGTTAAAAAATTAGACTTAAGATTTAGATGCACTGTTTGTGGGAAGGCCCACACAAGAGGCGAAGGATTCAGGGTAAAGAGATTTGAGCTTGTGGAGGTGTGAATATGACACTTCCAAAAGGCTTAATCCCAATGCCAAGGTCAAGATTCCTCAGGGTTAAGTGCATTGACTGTGGCAACGAGCAAATTGTCTTCAGTAATCCAGCAACAAAAGTGAGATGCTTAGTCTGTGGTGCCACCCTTGTTGAGCCAACTGGCGGTAAAGGGATTATAAAGGCTAAAATATTAGAGGTTCTTGAGTGAACCTTTCTTTTCCTCTTTTCTCCGAAACTTTAAAAACCTCTTTTGCCAACAATCAAAGGGTAAAAATAATTTAGGAGATGATGAAAATGCCAAGGAGAGCAAGAGAATTTCCTGAAGAGGGAGAATTTGTAATTGCAACTGTTAAAAGCATCCATCCTTACGGAGCATTTCTCATGCTTGACGAGTATCCTGGAAAAGAGGGATTCATGCATATAAGCGAAGTTGCATCAACTTGGGTGAAGAACATAAGGGACTATCTCAAAGAAGGACAGAAGGTTGTTGCAAAGGTAATCAGGGTTGATCCCACAAAGGGACATATTGACCTTAGCTTGAAGCGTGTAACCCAGCAGCAGAGGAAAGCAAAGATTCAGGAGTTCAAGAGAGCCCAAAAGGCTGAGAACCTCCTAAAAATGGCAGCTGAAAAGCTTGGTAAAGATTTTGAGTCTGCATGGAGAGAAGTTTGGGTGCCCCTTGAAGAGGAGTACGGAGAGGTGTATGCAGCTTTTGAAGATGCAGCTCAAAATGGGGTTGAGGTTCTCAAGGACTTAGTTCCAGATGAATGGCTTCCAGTTCTTGAGGAGATAGTTAAGAGCTATGTTGAAATTCCGACTGTTACAATTGACGCCGAATTTGAAATCACGGTTCCAAAGCCAAATGGTATTGAAATCATTAAAGAGGCGTTGATAAGGGCAAGGGATAGGGCAAACAAGGAAAAGGATATTGAGGTTAAATTCACCTATCAAGGGGCACCAAGGTACAGGATTGACATCACTGCTCCAGACTATTACAAAGCCGAGGAAGTTCTTGAGGATATAGCAGAAGAAATTTTAAGAGTAATTAAGAAAGCAGGTGGAGAGGCAACACTGATTAGAAAGGAAAAGAGAATTAAGAAGATTAAGAGGAGAGGTAAATGAGGTTCCGCATAAGGAAATGTCCTAAATGTGGGGGGTATACCTTAAAAGAGGTCTGTCCAGCATGTGGTGAAAAAACCAAAGTGGCTCATCCCCCAAGGTTTTCACCTGAGGATCCCTATGGGGAATACAGGAGGAAGCTCAAGAGGGAGCTTTTGGGTATTGGGAGGCGTTCAGAATGAAAGAGACAATTGTGGTTATGTACGAAAAACCTGGGGTTTATGATCCGATTTTTATTGAAGGTTTGCCCGGAATAGGATTGGTTGGAAAATTGGCGGCTGAACATTTAATTCAAGAGCTCAATGCCAAAAAGTTTGCCGAGCTTTATTCGCCCCACTTCATGCACCAAGTACTAATTAAGAAAGACTCAACCGTTGATCTTATGAAAAACGAGTTCTACTACTGGAAAAGTCCGGATAAGGAGCACAGAGACTTGATTATAATTACAGGGGATACTCAAGTTCCTCCAACAGACAGCTACGGTCACTTTGAAGTGGTTGGAAAAATGCTTGACTTCGTTGAGCAGTTTGGAACAAGGGAAATAATAACAATGGGTGGCTATCAGGTTCCAGAGCTTCAAGGTGAGCCGAGAGTTTTGGCATCGTTTACGGATTTGGAGACAAAGGAAAAGTATAAGCAAATCCTTGGGGACATGGTTGTGTTAAGAGAAGATGAAGGAGGAGCTATTGTTGGAGCAGCTGGACTTCTGCTTGGCATAGGAAAGCTTAGGGGAATGAGGGGAGCATGCTTCCTTGGTGAAAGTCTTGGATACATAGTTGATGCTAAAGCAGCTAAGTCAGTATTAACGGTGGTGGCGAAAGTTCTTAATCTTGAGATCGACATGACTGCACTTGATGAGAGAGCCAAGGAGACTGAAGAGATTCTCAGGAAAGTACAAGAAATGCAGAGGGCAATGTTTGAGCAACAATTACCTCAACCAAGTCATGAGGAGGAAGACAGGGGATACCTCTGATATCTTAATTTCTCCTTTTTGGTGGTTTTATGCACGTGGATGCCGATCTGCACATACACTCACGATATTCAAAAGCAGTTTCGAAGCTGATGGTTTTTCCAGTTCTTGCTGAGTATGCTAAACTTAAGGGACTTAACGTTGTTGGCACGGGGGATATTCTGAATCCTAAATGGGAAGAGGAGCTTTTAAAACATGCAGAAAAAGTTGATGAAGGCACATATGAGATTAAAGGCGTTAGGTTTATACTAACGGCTGAAGTTGAAGACAGCAGAAGGGTTCACCATGTCCTGATTTTTCCGAGCATTGATGCGGTTAGGGAGACACGAGAGCGTTTGAGACAGCATTCCAAAGATATAGACAGTGAGGGCAGACCTCACCTGAACTTGAGCGGAGCAGAAATAGCGGATTTAGCTAATGAGCTTGATGTTTTGATTGGCCCGGCGCATGCATTCACCCCATGGACAGCTCTGTACAAGGAATATGACAATTTAAAGGAATGTTATGGAAATGCTAAGATACACTTCCTTGAGCTTGGGCTTTCGGCAGATTCACAAATGGCAGACATGATAAAAGTTCACCATAGGCTAACTTATTTATCAAATTCAGATGCCCACTCTCCTCAACCCCACCGCTTGGGAAGGGAGTTTAACCGTTTCGAGATTAAAGATGCGACTTTTGAAGAAATTAGGAAGGCAATTCTAAAGAGAGGTGGAAGAAAAATAATTCTCAATGCGGGCTTAGATCCAAGATTAGGGAAGTACCACTTAACTGCCTGTTCCAAATGTTATACAAAATACAGGCTTGAAGATGCCAAGCGCTTGAGCTGGAGA
The DNA here is from genome assembly GCA_964615185.1 of uncultured Thermococci archaeon. Lineage (GTDB taxonomy): Archaea > Methanobacteriota_B > Thermococci > Thermococcales > Thermococcaceae > Thermococcus_B. Next base: position 9,105 of record CAZTOS010000046.1, on the reverse strand, counting down.
TGCGAGCGTTGTGGAGGAGTCATAAAGAAAGGTGTACGAGATAGGATTTTAGAGCTTGCCGACACAAAAGAAAGGCCAAAAGACAGGCCTCCTTACCTTCATCTTGCTCCTCTCGCGGAGATAATCTCAATGGTGACTGGGAAGGGTACTGAAACTAAGAGTGTAAAGGCAGTTTGGGAAAGGCTTTTAAGGGAATTTGGCAGTGAGATCAAGGTTTTAGTTGATGTTCCAATTGAAAGTATAGCACAGCTCATTGGCGAAGACATAGCTAAAGCTATTTGGGCTTTCCGCAATGAAAAGCTCATAGTTATCCCTGGTGGTGGAGGTAAATACGGTGAGATAAAGCTTCCTGATGAAATAAGGAAAGCAAAGATTCAGGATTTGAACAGCATTGAGATAAAAGAGGAGGAAGTCTATTATAAACCAAAGCAGGCTTCAATTCTGAGCTTTTTGAAAAAGAAATAAAATCACAAGAAAAGTGGTTTTATCAGGACAGCGGCTACTGGCACAGCTACATTGTCATCAATTACTTTTTGGTATTCTGCAAGCATTAAAATTACGGACCATGCGACTTTCATTAAGATGTTTAACTGTGGTAGAATTAGGAAGGCTATTATGACTGCACTTACGATGCAGCCAACACTCCCTATCCAATGCTTTCTGAGCTTGACGTTAAAGCCATTCTTTCTGAAGTAATAGAACCTCAGAACACCAGTTATTCCATCGCTTACCGCCATTACAAGCATTATTGCTGACGCATAGTTAACATCCATGAAGAGTGCCATGGCTGAGAACATTATACAGTAAAACACTTCCCCATAGTTGTCTTTTATCTGATACCATGATAGTTCTTTGTTCATGAGATGAGTTAATAGCTGTCCAACTGCAAACCACTGCGGCAAGCTCCTTTCCGGTTACTAATCCTTCTCTAAAGAACAATATTGCAGGAACACTGCTGAAGTGGATTATTTTTCTATTTACCCAAGCGTATTCTTCTCCGAGATACTTCGTAAACAGAATTGCCAGTACGGGAAACATGACACCTATTGCCAGATATTTCAGCATCATATTCCCTTCAAATATCTCTGAATTATTGGATATTTTTCAACAGTTGTTTATAAATTTTCCGCATTTGCTGGAAGTCTCTTCGATAATCGTCGGGGATGTGTTTGGGCAACTCTAATAAACAATTGTCCGTCATATTTGACTGATGAGTATGGAGCGAGAAATAATAAAAGTCTTCATGAAGCATCTCAGGCTTCAGGGAGATTTGCCGTTAGGAGATGATGCCGGAGCATTAAAATTTGGTGGAGAGTGGCTGGTTGCTACAAATGATATGCTTGTTAAAACAACGGATGTTCCTGAAATAATGACTCCAGAACAAGTTGGATTTAAAGCTGTGACAATGAACGTGAGCGATTTAGCTGCCATGGGAGCCAAACCAATAGGGTTTTTATTTTCCCTCGGCATTCCAAGGAATTTTGACATGGAATACTTGGAAGGAATTGCAAAAGGAATTGCAAGGGCATCTGAATTTTATAAAATCCCCATAATAAGCGCTGATACGAATGAAGCCTGTGACTTGATAATCGATGGGATTGCACTGGGGAAAACAAAGAGACTTTTGCTTAGAAGCAATGCAAAACCTGGCGATTTGGTCTGTGTTACTGGAGATGTTGGAAGAGCTTTAGCTGGACTTAAGGTGTATTTTGAAAATCTTGATATTGAGAAGAGAACGAGGAAAACACTATATGAGAGGCTCCTCGAGCCAAAAGCCAGGATTAATGAGGGAATTACGCTAAGTAAATACGCAAACTCCGCTATAGACATAAGCGACGGCATGAGTAAGGAATTACACCTGATAGCGGAGATGAGCGGCGTTAAAATTTTAGTTGATTCAGAAAAGCTCCCTATAAGGGAAGAAGTTTTTGAAGTGGCTGAGATTTTGAGATTAGATCCAATTGAGATTGCCTTAGCGTCTGGAGAAGAGTTTGAGCTCATCTTTACAATTCCTGAGGAGCACTTGGATAAGCTTGACTTTGATTTCACAGTGATTGGAAGGGTTGAAAAGGGAGAGGGGGTTTATTTAAGGAGGAATGGAAAGCTCGAGAGAATGCCAGTTCTGGGATGGGAACATTTATCTAGATTAAACAAAAAATAAACATAAGTCCAAGGTACATCAAGCTTGTTTAAGAGTAATCTTAATGGAGGTAGTATCTGAAAGTATAAAAGCCCCATGGCCAGGAAGTAAGACATCGGGTTTTAGTTTCAAGAGCGTTATATATTCCCTTCATATTTTTATTCAGTTGTATTGCTTAATTACATTTGATTTTATACCCGTTTTATGAACACCTCCGCTTTCTCTGGAATTCTTATTCTGACGTATGAAGAATTAACTCCGAAGTATGCTCCATTCACAGCTAAAATCCCCTTCTGGAGTAAGTAGCTGTGAGTATCAAGGTCCCTTTTGCCAGCGAAAAAAATTGGGACACTCATCTCAGTTTTGGCAACTTTAAAGCCTGCTTTCTTCAAGTGATTTACTATCTCTTTCTTTTCCTCTGAGATTTTCCTTATACTCTCTTTAAGAAACTCTGGGTGCTCCAGAGCTTTTACTGCCATTCTTTCGGCTAGGCTGCTAACTTGAAATGGTAGATTTACCTTAGAGTACAACTCTCTGAGCTCTTTGCCCTTTATTACAACATAGCCTACTCTGAGGTTTGCCAGACCAAAACCTTTCGAGAACGACCTCACGACTATGAGGTTTCGATAGTCTAGATTTATTGCAGAGTTTTCTTTATCCATAAAGTCTCCATAGGCTTCATCAACGAGCACGATAACATCTTTGCTTGCGGCTTTCCTTACTATCTCCTCAATAATGTCCAGTGGAATCACTTGGCCAGTAGGATTGTTCGGGTTGTCTATGTAAACAAGTACGTGTTTCTCTGTTATCTTTTCCATAAGCTGCTCTGGAATGAATTCGAAGTCTTTCTCCTCTTTAAGTGCCACATATTCGTAGATTCCACCCATAAGCTTAACTTCGGTTATGTAATCTTGGAACTGCGGAACGTAGCCCAGCACGCGAGAGCCTTCAGATATTGCAAACTTGTTTATCTTCTCCAAACAGCCCATAGAGCCTGTTCCAATGAATACCTCATCCTTCTTGAAAGCTCTCTCCCAATGCTTAACAAGGCTTTCCCTTAAGAGATCATTATATGGAGAGGGATACTTTGAGAGATCAAAGCTCTCCAGCTCTACTTCTTTTAAGATTTCTTCAGGAAATCCAAAGGGATTTGTACCAAGAGAGCAATCTAGGAGATTCCTGGAAATACTCTCTCTGACATAGCTCTCTTTCTCAAATTCAAAGAGACTTTTTCTAAGTTTTCTTTTAAAGCTCATTTCCATAACCCCGGATAGAGAAAGTGTCAACTACTGGCTTTGTTTCCTTTCCTCCAGTGATTTCAAGTAGTGTGCATAGTCAGCTAAAGCCTTCACGACCTTTGCGGCCTTCTCGATGGACAGGTATACCGGAACACCGTTTTCCTCAAAAACCTTGACATTGCTAAACTCCTTGCCAAATACGTTGACAGCAACGAGGGGTTTTTTATATTTCTTAACAAGGTCAGCTATTTCCTTGGCTACTGCATCTTCCTTAGGTATAATGAACGGCAAGTTGGATATTCTACCAAAGTTTCCGTAACCTATAAGCATTAATATGTCAAAACGATCCTCTTTCATCAAAAGTTCTGTGGCAATTTTAAAAGGTTCTGGATCTATAGTAGCCACGAGATCCATAGGGTTTCTTCTGTTCCAGAAGGGAGGGAGAATTTCATCCATCTTCCTTATCACATGCTCTGGTAAAGGAGGGAGCTTAAGCCCCAAGCTTTCAAGAGCATCAGAAGCCTCCACACACCATCCCCCTCCAGCGGATACAACCCCCACTCTATTGCCCTTTGGCAGCGGAAGGTTTGCAAATGCTCGAGCTACGTTAAACATATCATCAAATTCATAAACCCGGATAACTCCATATTTCTTGAACACCACATCATAGAGCTCATCTCTTCCCACCATGGCTGCAGTGTGCGATGATGCCGCCTTGGCACCGCTTGAGGTGCGCCCCAGCTTCATGACCACCAATGGTTTCTTTGCCGTGTAATACTCTAATGCCTTCATGAATTTTCTGCCATCCTTAACCCCCTCAATATATGCTATGGTAACTTTGGTCGTTTCATCATCAGCTAGGTACATTAAATAGTCGCTCAATTCCAAATCGGCTTGATTGCCCACTGATATTGCTGCACTGAATCCTATATCCCTCATAGTTGCCCAGTATAACATAGTGCCTGCAAAAGCACCTGACTGTGAGATAAATGCTATCTTTCCGGGTTTGGGCGCTATTGCCGTAAATGCTGCGTTAAGTTTGCTTTTTGCCACAAATATCCCCATGCAGTTAGGACCTACAATTCTAATGCCCCCTCTCCTCGCGATTTTGACAACTTCCTTTTCGAGCTTCTCTCCCTCTGGACCTATTTCACTAAATCCTGCAGTAATCACAACCGCTACCTTAACCCCTTTCTCCACACACGCCTCCATGACACTTGGAACTATCTTTGCTGGTACAGCAATGATGGCTAAGTCCACATCATTAGGCACTGTTCTAATATCTGGATAGCACTTTAATCCGAGCAAAGAATCTGCTCTAGGGTTTATCGGATACACTTTCCCTTCAAAACCGTAACTAATGATATTCTTTAGGATTACATGTCCCCATGCCTTTGGATCTCTGCTGGCTCCAATAACCGCAACGCTATTAGGCTCAAACAAATATCTTAAGCTATCCACATTAAACTCGGCCATAATCGGCCCTCCAAAGACCTAATATGTCACCATATGGTTTTACCATCTAACTCAAGCAACCTCTTCCAGCGTTTGTCAATGAACTCCTGGATTTCAGCAACATCTTCATCAGTTAAGTGCCTAAACCTCCCCTGCAACTTAATATACTCGGCAACTGGTCTTAACTTAGACGGCTTGAGAGTTAACTTAAAGATTCCATGGTCCACTTCGAGAAGAGGCCACATGCCACTCAGCACTGCTAACTTAGCTATTTCAACAGTCTTGCTTTCAGAGAACCTCCAGCCCGTTGGACATGGGGTTTGTATGTGGATGTATGCCAGCCCCTCGCCCTTCTTTACAACCTCCATAGCCTTTTTCAGCTTAGTTTCAAAATCCTGTATGAATGCCAGAGACGCTGTTGCTATATACGGTGTTCTATGAGCCATCATAATCGATATCAGGTCCTTAGGAAGCTCTTTCTTGCCGTGCCACCTAACTCCACTAGGTGTTGTTGTTGTCCAGGCCTTTAATGGAGTGGTACCGCTTCTCTGAATGCCTGTGTTCATATAGGCCTCGTTGTCGTAGTTGATCCATATTATTGGCTCATTGCTCTCGGCAGCTGAAGATAGAGATTGCAGTCCTATGTCAGCAGTACAGCCGTCCCCAGCTATAACTGTAACGCAAACTTTCTTACCTCTATATTTGTATGCTCTTTTAAGACCCCTCGCATACGCTGCAGCAGCTGCATAATTAGCTAGGACACAGGGAACACCAATCCAACTGCTGGGGAAGTGCATTGCCAAAGAAGCTGAAACGCAGTTTGGAGGGAACACTAACACCGAGTTCTTACCCAAGATCCTGAGTATATGTCTCATAGCTAAAGCGGCACCACAACCAGAGCAAAGCTGGGATCCAGGGCAATATGTAACGTCCTTAAATGTTACTGATGGCTTGCTTATTTTTATAGGACGTTCCACATATACAGTCTCCCTCACGTTCTCCTTGTTCAGCGTATTTGTTAGCCTGTTCACCATGCTCTCAAAGTCCCTTATTGAAACATCACCTCCGCCCATTCCGGCTATGAAATTGATTATATTGGGTCTATTCTTGAGTTCATATAAGGTTGCAGTAGTCTCAATACCTAAAGGATCCATCGAAGTTCCGTGACTTATCGCCCTATTAACAACCCCTACGGCTTTAACGTCATTACTCTTAACCACTTCAAGTAGCTCCTTAGAAGGGAAGGGTCTAAAGAACCTCACCCTTAGCAATCCCACTTTAACTCCTTCGCCACGCAGTCTATCAATGGCTCTTTTAGCTGCTGTTGACATGGACCCCATTGTAACAAGCAACAACTCTGCACCATCGGTGTGGTACTCCTCTACAAGCCCGTAGGTATCTCTTCCAAACCTTTCACTAAACTCTTTGGTAGCTTCATAGATGACCTCCTTAGCTCTTTGCATGACGTCTTCAAATATCTTTCTATATGTAGTGTGCAAATGCACGGGCAATGAGGGAAGTATGTAACCTTCAGACTCTGTTGGGTCAGTCGTATGTTCGTATATCTGCCTCGGAGGTAGGTAGTCATCCACTTCTTGCTGATCTGGTATGTTAACAGGTTCTGAAGAATGTGAAAGGTGGAAGCCATCTAAGCACACCATGCCCGGCAACAAAACTCTTTCATCTTCAGCAATCTTATACATCTGAATCACGCCATCGAGGCACTCTTGACAGCTCTCAGCATAGAATTGAATCCATCCAAGGTCTCTCGTGGTCATCGTGTCTGAGTAATCGCTGGCTACGCTCCAATACCATCCTAATGTTCTATTGGCAATAGCCATCACGAGTGGTGCTCTGTACGCAGGTGCTTGGGCTATGACTTCAAAACTATAACCCAATCCTTGAGAGCATGTTGCCGTAAAAGCTCTTGCGCCCCCTATTGCGGCACCAAGCGCTGCAGCTATTGCCGAGTGTTCTCCTTCGGGATGTATGTACTCAGCATCTAACTCGCCATTGGCAATGAATTCGGCTATATATTCAACTATGGGCGTTTGAGGTGTTATTGGATATGCTGAAACCACTTGCACCCTGGAGAGTTTAGCACCATATGCTACTGCTTTATTACCTGAAAGTAATTCAAGCTTTCCCATTATACCTCACACCTCCCTAACCATCACGATTGCTTTTACGGGACATTCATTAGCACAGATACCACAACCCTTACAGAACCTGTAGTCTATTATGGAGCCACTTTCCGATTCTTTAATCACTCCTTCGGGACAGTACTGTACACACACCCAACACTTCTTGCAGATCTCATACTTGACAACAGGTTTCATAACTCTCCAATGAGCCACTGGTTCGGATCCAATTTCTCCTACCGGAATTACAGGAATTTCAGGATACCCTTCTTCATTCTTCATTTTCTAACACCTCAATATACACCTTTTTATATCCGGCTTCAAAGCATTTTAGGTACTTTTCCCAAACATTCTCAGAAAATCTGGTTTTAATAGCCTTCATAGCAGAATCAAACGTTATGAGATTTGTCACCTTGGCAAAAGCACCCAGCATAGCTATGTTAGGAATGGGAGCACCCATGTACTTCAGGGCTAGTCCCGTAGCATCTACTGTGGCAATAGTCCTTAGCTTAGCACATAATTTTAGCTCTTTTAAGAGCTCAGCAGGAGCCTTAGTGGAGTTCTGTATGTACACACCTCCCTCTCTGATGTTATTAGTAACCTCGGGCATTACCCTATGAAGGTGCGGATCAAGCACCACAACATATTTGGGATTATAAACTATGCTTCGTGTAATTTTATCCCCTTCACCTATGACTACGAATGCTGTGACGGGAGCTCCACGCCGGGCTATTCCAAACCATGGAAAACTTCTAGCAAAATTACCATCATATAATGCAGCTCGGGCAATTAACTCTGAACACAAGACAACTCCTTGACCACCCCGCCCATGGAGCCTTATTTCCTCCAGATTTTCCCCAATCTTACTTTTAGACACCAATACCACCCCCAGAAAGCTTAAACGAGATTCTTTTCTTTTAGCACTTTTTCTATTCTATCCATTGCTTCTTCAAGCTTTTCGTAAGCTGTTGCATAGCTTATCCTCATATAGCCCTCTCCAGCCTTTCCGAAGGCACTTCCGGGAACCATAACAACTTTTGCCTCTCTAATCATTAACTCGCTGAATTCTTTGCTTGTTAAACCCGTGTCTTTGATCCTTGGAAAGATGTAAAACGCTCCTTTGGGCTTAATAGTCGGCAACCCCATCTCATTCAAGCGCTTCCAAACAAGATTCCTCCTCCGATCATATTCCTTACGCATTTCCTCAACTGCCTTCCAACTCCTTTCGTCTCTTAAGGCCTTAGCCGCCGCATACTGAACAAACGTTACAGGGCACGTGACATTGTACATTTGAAAGCGAGTCATCCTCTCAATTACCCACTTCGGCGCCACAACAAACCCCAAACGCCATCCAGTCATTGCAAAAGTCTTTGAAAAACTGTTTATGATTATTGTCCTCTCAAACATTCCATCAAGGGAGGCAATACTGTAGTTTTTGACGCCATCATAGACAAAATACTCGTAAACTTCGTCGCTTAAAATCATTAGATCATGCTCCACAGCAAAATCCGCAATCTCTTCAAGATCTTTTTTAGTCAAAACAGCTCCAGTAGGATTATTCGGGCTGTTTATGATTAAAGCCCTTGTTTTTGAGGTGACATATTTTTCAAGCTCGTCAACGGTTAAGCGGAATTCGTTCTCTTCATATGTGGGCACTTCAACAGGTTTTCCTCCAGCTAGAATAACAGCTGAAGCATAGCTAACAAACGCTGGAGAGGGAATGAGAACCTCCTCATCATCCTTTAAAAATGTCGCAAAACCCATTAAAAGACCTTGATTCCCCCCAACCGTTATCATTATTTGAGTTTTTGGATCTGCATCAATACCATTGTCTTTTTTCAACTTTTCTGCAACGGCTTCCCTAAGCTCCTTAATCCCGGCATTAGGGCCATAATGCGTTAGCCCCTTATCCAGGGCCTCCTTTGCGTATTCTTTTATATGCTCTGGTGTGTCAAAGTCCGGTTCTCCAATTCCAAGTGATATTATACCCTCAATTCCTTGAGCAAGATCAAAAAGCCTCCTAATTTCTGAAACTCTAACTAACTCTAATTTGTCGCTTAATGCCATTCATAACACCTCTTCTTTAGCTATCTACCAAAATTAAAGAGAAAAAATGAAACTAAAGACCAGT
>CAZTOS010000045.1:2588-19657 GCA_964615185.1 uncultured Thermococci archaeon | reverse complement strand
CGTCACCAGCCTCCTTGTCCTGGGTCTTAGCAACCTCAACCATCATTTTAGCAGCTGGATGCTGAAGATCAATCTTGTCCAAAATAGTTGCACCGTCGTTTGTGATAACGATGTCACCAAGGCTGTCAACAAGCATTTTATCCATACCCTTTGGTCCTAAGGTTGTTCTAACAGTTTCAGCTATTATTCTTGCAGCCAAGATGTTTAACCTCTGAGCATCCCTACCAACATATCTCTGAGTTCCCTCCGGTAAAATAATCACGGGCTGTCCCCCTTGTCCAACCAATTGTGCCATTTCGACATTCCTCCTGAGATTTCAATACGCTTTCCATACGTTAGTGTTCTATAAAAAATTTTTGTTCAAAAAGTCAAGTTTTAATTAAAATTTTTGTTAAATTGCCAAAAAGATTGAAAAATTAAACCTAATAGACAATTATTAAGAAACTAAGGGGCAAGGAAGGTAGATAAGTTATTTAAGCATCATGCATGAAATAATGCCAATGGATAAAGCACATGGAAGGCACAGAAGGTGGTATCAATGGAACTAATAAAGCAAGGAGCAGAAGCAAAAATCTACTTAGCTAAATTTGAGGAGCTTTATTTCCCATTTAATGACGAAAAGGTGATTATAAAGCATCGTATTTCGAAACGGTACAGGATAAAGGAGATTGATCAGAAGCTGAGAAAGGAGAGAACTGTTAGGGAAGCAAGAATCCTACACAGAGCTAAAGAGTTCGGAGTTAATGTCCCTTATATCTATGAAGTTGATTTGAAGGATATGAAAATTGTTATGGAATTTATTGAAGGAGAGCGTTTGAAGGAATATCTGGAAAAAATTCCCATAGAAGAGCGTTTGAAACTTTGCCGTGAAATTGGAAGACAAATTGGAAAACTGCATGAGGCTGGTATTATTCACGGGGATTTGACAACATCCAACATGATTTTAAGAGAGGGAAAAATTTACTTCATCGATTTCGGACTGGCAGATTTTGATAATACAATTGAAGCTCAAGGCGTTGATCTACATCTACTAAAGAGAGCTATGGAAAGCACCCACTATAGGTGGTTTGAAAAAGGTTTTGAGGCTGTTCTTGAGGGTTATGGAGAAGTTAGAGGAAAAGAGAAAGCCCAGGGGCTAAAAGAGAAGATAGAGGAAATCGAAAGCAGAGGTAGATATGTAAGAGAGAGAAAGTGGATTAAGTGAATGCCCTCCACACCCTCTCAAAAATCTTCTTCTCTTTTCCTCTCTTGGTGCGATAGAGCTTTTCAACAATCAGCTCTGGGGTGCTTTTACCCAAAACCCCAAACTTTGGCTGTCTGTCAACAATTAAGTTGAGGTTTTCATCCAAGCCTTGAGCCTCAATTCCATCAACTCTCGCAAAAGGCAGTTCTTTCTTCAAGTCTTCTCCCAGATGAGACACAATAATGACGTAGAATCCTTTTTCATAAGCAATCTTCAGAAGCTCCGCTATTATCTTGACAGCAGCACCTGGCTCCGTTATTGCTTCAAACTCGTCAATCAAAATCAGCTTTCTCCCATCGCTTGTTAATGCTCTTACAAAGCTCTTTAAGGCTGTCTCAAAAGCCCCGGCACCGTAAATGGCCCGCTTCCGCTTGAAGAAGAAAAGCTCATCTAAAACTTCAACCCAAGCTTTCTCGGCATTAACTGGAAAGCCCATATGAGTGAAAATTACTATTTGAGAGATAAGCTCAAGCAGTGAAGTCTTCCCACCACTGTTTGCACCTGTTAAAATAACGACTCTCTCCCCATTTATTCCATCGAACTTTATTGGAATCTTTCCAACAGCATAGCTAACAAGCTGGGGATTCCTAATGAACAGATGCCTCCCATTTATGAATCCAATTCCCCCTTCAATCAGCTCTGGGAATGTAAATCCTTCTGTAAATTCTTTCACAGCCCTTAAAAACTCCAGCTCATAGGCTTTGTTTATCTCCTCTTTAAGTTTTGGTATGAGGTGCTTTATTTCATCAAGAATTTCACGACTCTTCAAATACAACTCAACTTTGAGTTCCCTTTCCAGTTCTCGATGCAAAGTCTCAATGCTTTCTGGAGGGACTTCGATGGGATAAAGGTTTTCTCGTGAAAACAGTTCAACAGTAAAGTTTAGCTTTTCGCTGAGCCTTTCCTTCGCTTCATTTATTTCTTCAAGAATCTCACTCTCAATTTCGCTGAAGTGCTTAAATATCGCATCATAGTTCCCTTCTCTGAGCTCTTTTAGAAAGTCTAATAGCTCCTTGCCAGTCAAAGTTAGGCTGAATTTCTCAAGCTTTTCTGCTATCTTTTCGTTTAATCTTCTCTCTTCTTTTGCTATCAGCTCGTCAAGATTTTCAATTAGTTCTCTTCGCTTCATTATCTCCTCTAACTCTCCCAACGTTTTCAAAATTGATTCAGCAACACTCTTTTCTCCAAGAAGGTTAGCAATTTGTGCTAAAGCTTTCAATGTCTCTCTATTCTCCCAAAGAGGCATGATATAGAGCTCAGGAGCAACTTCACTTATGCTCAGCTCGACGTCAATTCCAATCCCTATGGTGCTTAGAATTAAATCATACCCCTCCAAAGGCTCTGTTGAAACCTCACACACCCCCAAAGCTTGAGCTTTTTCAATCTCACTTTCATCAACAACTAACAGCCTATCGTGCAGAAAATCCTTTTTAAAACGAATTGGCTTGATTTTTACTAATATCCCCTTTAGTTCTGGTACAATTCTTGGAAGATTCTCTTTAAAATAAGCCTGTCTCCTTAGAATTTCGTTCTTATCATTTGTTGGTTCAAATTTATCAAGATACGTTAGGCTCTCCTTAAGCTGAATTCTTTTCTTTATCTCTTCACGAATACTTTTGTAGATCGCTCTCGCTTCGCTGTTGAGCTTCATCTTTTGATGCTTATCGCAAAAGTTTATGAATATTTTCCCCCAGTAATACAACACAAAGTTTAAAATTTTTAATGTATATCAGTTGTTATGATGTTTGGGAAGCTCATCAACCCAAGATATCACCTGAGAATTTGGAAACTAAAATTTGAGAAAGAGAAAATTAAAGAGGAGTTGAAGCTGAGAAGCATTAGGTTCATTGAATTTTACGAGGACTCCTATGATGCAGAGCTTAAAATAGACTCCCTTCTTGCAACTGCAATTAATGAGAAGTATGTTTATTTGATGAAATTTGAAAACAATGGGAATCTGCTCGTAATCAGCGAAAAGCTCTTAACTAAAGAAGGAATTTCAAAGCAAGACGCTTACTTAGTTCGTGATGAAGCGACACTAAAAAAGCTCATTTTAAGCCAAAGTTCCAAAAAAGCACAGATTATTATGGAATTTCAGCCATTTCTTGTTTGGTTACCTGTGGCATTTGCTACAACTTATCTAACAAAGAAGGTTCCTCTCCTAACGTTCTTCTTAGCAATCGGGGGGTATTTCATTATAAAGAAACTTCTCAGGATTTTGGAATACTACATCTTGGGATATTGCAGAGAATAGGAAAAATGAGGGAAAATTTAAAGCTGGCTTTCTTTAATCTTCTCAACAACCCTAATGTCATAAATCATCGTAACTGGATACTGTCCTTTCTCGTCTTTTTCAACAGCTTTTACCATGTCCCAGATTGTAAGTAAAGCGACGCTAACCCCCGTTAAAGCTTCCATCTCAACCCCCGTCTTGTAATACGCTCTAACCTCGCAAGTTGCTTCAATGTAATCTTCTCCAAACTCAAAGCTTATATCAACACCAGTTAGCGGAATAGGATGACAAAGAGGTATCATCTCCCAAGTTCTTTTCACTGCCAAAATTCCCGCTATTTGGGCTGTCGCAATCACGTTTCCTTTTTTAGTTTTACCTTCTTGAATAAGCTTTATTGTGTCCGGTTTGAGCCTTATCTTCCCCTTGGCAATCGCTTTCCTAAACACAACATCTTTATGGCCAACTTCCACCATTTTAACACCTTTTTCATCCACATGAGTTAGCTTCATGCAATCACCACTTTTTCTACAATGGAAAAGTTTTTAAGCTTTGAATTCCTACAATACATCGAAGTCCGAGGTATGTGGAGGTGGAGGTATGGAGGAGTTTATTGTTACAACTACTGAACATGTTCCAGGATACAAGGTAGTTAAAGTGCTCGGGATAGCCAGAGGGGCAACTGTTAGGGCTAAGCATATTGGAAAAGACATTCTTGCTGGGATAAGAAACATTGTTGGTGGAGAAGTTAGGGAGTACACTGAAATGCTTGCTGAAGCAAGGGAAGTTGCACTCCAAAGGATGATACAGCATGCAAAGGAGATGGGAGCCAATGGAGTTATCGGAGTTAGATTCATGACTTCTGCGGTAACCACCGGAGTCGCTGAGATTTTTGCATATGGCACCGCAGTAATTCTTGAGAAGGAGTAGTTAATCGATTTGTTCTGTTAATATTTTTCTGTTATTTCAGTCAAACTCATGCTGATAGTAAACTTTATAAGCAGATTCAACATTAAGAAACGTAAAGTTAACTTTACAGGTGAGGGTCATGAATTCCGTCCTGAATGTTGCAATTAAAGACATCCAAGAGAGCATCAGAACGAAAAGGCTCATAATAACTCTTGCAATTTTTGTTTTAGCTGGAATTGGAATGGCTTACTGGATAAAGAGCGTAATAATGAATCTTCCAGTCGGTGAAGGAGGATCACTGGGCAATGAGCAGTTTTTAAGCAGAGCTGTGAGAGGGAATCTCCTTTCAACCGCAAAAAACTTCCTTGCAATAATCTCCATGCTCATAGGTGCCGATGCACTAAACAGAGAAATCGAAAGCGGAACTATAAAAGTAACACTTGGACATCCAATTTACAGGGATCAGTTTCTCCTTGGGAAACTTCTTGGAAGGGCAGTTACGGTTATAATAGGATTTGTAATTTTCGCTTCGGTAAGCACGGCATCAATGCTCATAATAGGAATTCTCCTTAGCTCGGACATGCTCCTGGCATTCATAAAGCCGCTGCCCTTCTTCATCCTCTTCTCTCTTGTGTACCTTTCCCTTGGAATGCTCCTTTCAACAGCAGTAAAAAAGCCTTCAACGGCAATAATAATCGCTGTTATACTTCCAATTTTTCTTGAGATAATATACCCAATGGTTGTGTCCACGATTATGGCACTTAGAACCATTTCATCGGGGACAACGCCGCCCGAAGTCATTCAAGAAATGGTGAGGAAAACGCAAACCTTCTTCATGATCCAGCCAGGTTTTCACTTGGAGAACATAAACAATGCAATATTCTATGGTGTTACATCATCTCAACTTGCCCAGAACATGGCATTCTCACTTTCTCTCCAAACCCCAGAGGTATCGTATCTCGAGGCATTAGGCGTGGCATGGAAGAATATTATCATACTTGCCGTAATGATGCTGATTCCCTTTGCTCTCGGTTATTTGAGATTCATGAAAGCTGATCTGAGGTGATACAATGTATGCTATAGAAATAGAGAATCTAACTAAGAAATATGGAGATTTAAAAGCAGTTGATGAGCTTACATTTAATGTTAAAAAAGGCATTGTCTTTGGATTTCTGGGACCAAATGGTGCAGGCAAGACCACAACCATTCTAAGCATGCTTGGCTTAATATTACCCGACAATGGGAGCATAAAGATACTTGGACATGATGTCTTCAGAGAGCCGATAAAAGTTAAGGAGAAGATTGGTTTTCTTCCTGAAAATGCAACAGCTTACGATGAGCTAACTGCTTGGAAAAACCTTGAATTCTTTGCAAATTTTTACAACTTTTCAAGGCAGGAAAAGGAAAGGCGCATTGAAGAACTTTTGAAGCTTGTTGGACTCTGGGATGTGAGATACAGAAAAGTCAAGACATTCTCAAAAGGAATGAAGCAGAGACTTTTACTTGCTCAAGCTTTGATAAATGACCCTGAAGTGTTGATCCTTGATGAACCAACGAGCGGGCTCGATCCTGAGGGAGCATTTCTCGTTAAAAGTATTGTTAAAGAAGAGCATAAAAAGGGAAAGACAGTCTTCTTTTCAAGCCACATTCTCAGCGAGGTTGAGGAGCTCAGCGACGAGGTTGGAATAATAGTGAAAGGAAAGCTTAGGGCGTTGGGAACCCTTGAAGAAATCAAAAAGCAGTTCATGGAGCTTGAAGGGTATGAGATAAAGGTGGAAACCAAGCAGGAGATTCCGGAGATAGAGCTACCTGAAGTTATAAGAGTTGAATATCCAAGCAAAACCAGGGCAATAATCTTTGCAAAGACAGATATAAGGGAGGATCTCTCAAAGTTCTTAGCAGAGAAGGGTGTCACAATAGTCAGTCTTGAAATAGAAGAACCCAGCTTGGAGGATATTTTCCTAAAGACAATTTACAGGAGGGATTAAGGTGAGGGAAATTTCATTTTTACTGATCCTGGGTCTTTTAATTATGCCTTTAGCTTCGTTGCCCCTTGTTTCTTCAGATGATTCAGACTACTATGTGAAAATTTATGATGGAAAACTTTCAGTGGGAGACAGGCTTTTAGTCAACAACTACACAATTGAGCTTACAAAGAGCATCACAGAAGAGCTTTACATAATTGTTTATAGGGGCGATGAAATAAAGACTGTAAAGAAGGCTCTTTTCGGAACTGAAATTGAGATCGAAGAACTTAAGGTCATCATAGGAAAAACAGACGAGACTGCCAGGGTTATTCTGATGTGGAAACCCAAGCTTCTTGCAGAGGTAACACCTCGAGTAAACCGCACGGTTACAGTTGATGGTGTAAACCTAAAGATCCTGAATACCCAGCCGCTTGAGCTCAGCATTGATGGGGAGACATACACAGTTACAAAAAATCTCACGTATGAAAATCTCATTATAACGTACACTGATGAAGAGCTTCGCATATATTTACTACCAAAGGTCAAAAAAAGCCCCACTCTTGAGTATGACGTTTATTATCCTTTCAATGCAGTGGTTGCAAGCAGGGAGGTTTCTATTCCAGTTGAGATAGAGAGCAGAAGCTCCACTGAGCTTGTGCTACCTCTTAAAATCCTCTCAGACTGGAACGCAAAGTTCCTATATAATAACGTTGAGGTTCTCAGCGTTACGCTCAAGCCAGGTGAAAAATTATCTGTTAACCTTGTTGTTGAGAATCCAAAGGAGGGAACCCTGAGATTCATGGTAGGGAAAAAGCTGTGTGAGATCAGTTTTTTCACTAAGAGGGAATTTCAAGTTGAACTTCCAATTCTCTCCATGGAGAGCGAAGCAGGGAAAAACATTACACTGCCATTGACAATTGACGGAACTGGCAGGATTGATTTTAACGTAATTGAAAAACCTGAAAACTGGAGTGTTCATTTCCTTCTTAACGGCTATGCAGTCAGATCATTTTCAATTGATGGCAGCAAAGATTTAACAATTTTAGTTAGCATACCCAGGAATGCAGAACTTGGTGAACATAAGATAAAGTTCTCAATAAACCAGCAGATTTATAATTTCTCTGTTGTGGTTTACAAAACCTACAAAGGCATGCCCGCTAAGCTGAAAATCAGCATCGTGGATGAAGAGAGCAATCCCGTTAAAAAAGCGAAGATAACCATAGGAAATATCACCGTTTATACAGATGCCTATGGTATCGCTGAACTTGAGATCAAGCCCGGGGAGTATACCATAATCGCTGAGAAAAAGTTCCATAAGACGGTGAAGAGGAAGATAACACTTGAAGATGGGGAAGAGAAAAGTATCAGGTTAAAACTGGAAAGATTACCCTATGCATTCACCATAGAGACAAGGGATATAATAAGCATGAACATAGGCAAGGAGATCGTACCGATAACCATAAAGAACCTCGGAAAAGAAGATGACACATACAGCCTTTATGCAAAAGCCCCCGAAGGCTGGAACGTTGAATTTTATCTTGATCAGCAGGGACTGAATCCTATCGAAAGTATTGATGTCAAAGCTGGTGAAAGCAAAACAGTATACCTTGCAGTTGTTTCGTCATATACGGCACAGCCTGGAGAATATGAAGCTACGCTCCAAATTAAAGGATCGGCAGATGAAGTTGAAAAGACAATAAAAGTCAAGCTTGTTGGGGAATATCGCCTTGAAATCTATCCAAACCCACCGATGATAAGCATCAAAGCTGGAAAAGAAGGAAGCGCCTATCTCAGAATTAGAAACCTTGGCAACACTCCCATAACGAACATAAAATTTGAGGCAAGTGCTCCTGAAGGCTGGGAGGTTAGATTTTACCCCGAAGTAGTTCCAGAGCTTAGGTCTGAGATTTTTGAAAAAGGTGGCGTGAGGGTAGTTGGTGAAGCGTTAACTCAGGTCAGAGTGGTGGTAAAGGCTCCAAAGACGACTCCGGCTGGGAGCTATCAGATAACGATAACTGCAAAAAGCGATCAGACTAAAGCAACTTCTCAAATAACAGTTAGGGTCTCTCAAAGCTCAAAGTCAGCCTACATTGGAATACTTATACTAATATTGACATTTGGAGCAGTGTTCTGGATGATAAGGAGGGTGGGAAGGAGATGAAGAACGTCCTCAATGTTGCATTAAAGGAGCTTTATACTGCAGTAAAGAGCAAGCGCTTTGTGATAACGCTTGCCATTTATCTCCTTTTTGTTTTTCTCATTGCATACTCCATAAAAAGCCATTTTCTCGAACTTACTGAGCCACATGTCAGTAGGACAAGCCTCGGACTCTCTGGTGCTGAAGGATATACATATATGACTCCATTGTCAGCCATGTTTCTTCTAAATTTCACCTTCTTCACGATTTTTGGAGCGATAATGGGTGTTGCTTTGGGTGCTGACGCAATAAATAAGGAAGTCGAGATAGGAACGATTAAAGTTCTTCTTGGACACCCCGTTTATAGGGACGAAGTCATAAACGGCAAATTTCTTGGGAACGCATTGGTTTTAGCAATCACGATATTAGTCGGATACGTTTTTACTATTGCATTCCTCCTTATAATAGGTGCCCCCTTAGATAGTGAGTCCTTCTTTAGGGGGCTGATTGCGTTTATGCTAACCCTTCTATACACCCTTATATTTCTCAGCATTTCAATTCTCTTTTCAACACTCTTCAAAAAGTCGGAAACCTCAATGCTTGTATCAGTAGGTCTTGCAATTTTTTTAACGATTATATACGGTATAATCGTTACCCTTATAGCAGGGCACTTAGCTGGCGAAATGCCACCCTATGACACTCCAGCATTTGATATGTGGCGTGAAAACGTTAAGCTCTGGGAACAAAGGTTGCACTTCATAAATCCAGCCTATCACTACGCACAGCTTGTAATCTGGGTTTTCTCCGGAGACAAATTAGCAAACACCTATACCCCACTAAGTGAAGCGTTTTCGCTGGGGTTCAACAACTTAGCTATGCTCTTAGTGGCCCTCCTATTGCCATTTTCAGTGGCCTATGTTAGGTTTATGACAAGTGACTTGAGATAACTTCCTACTCCCCTTTTTATTGTTGCCAAAAATAAAGAAAAGAATAAATCTCAAGAGAAGTTCAACCCTTAGCAACTCCGATTGGTCTCATTC
Organism: uncultured Thermococci archaeon; assembly: GCA_964615185.1. Taxonomy (GTDB): domain Archaea; phylum Methanobacteriota_B; class Thermococci; order Thermococcales; family Thermococcaceae; genus Thermococcus_B. The sequence continues at coordinate 10,131 of CAZTOS010000045.1, read as the reverse complement.
TTGCAACCAGCTTTGCAATTCCTGCCTTTGCAACAACATTGACGACATTGTCAACGTTCTTATAAGCTCCTGGAGCTTCTTCAGCAACAACCCTTAGGCTCGCTGCCCTGATGTAGATTCCCCTCTGCATAAGCTCGTTCTTAAGCCTGTCTCCTCTATATTGCCTTGTAGCGGCTTTTCTGCTGAGAACTCTCCCAGCACCATGACATGTTGAACCAAATGCTTCTTTCATTGCTCCTTCAGTTCCAGCTAAGACATAGCTTGCGGTTCCCATTGAACCAGGAATAAGCACAGGTTGCCCAACATCTCTGTAAATTTTTGGTATTGCCTCATGTCTTGGTGGAAATGCTCTTGTGGCACCTTTTCTGTGAACAACAACCTTAACCTTCCGACCATTTATTTCATGCTCTTCAAGCTTGGCTATATTGTGAGCGACATCATAAACTATATGCATTTCAAGATCTTCAGCTTTTTGTCTGAACACTTCTTCAAAGCTCTCCCTCACCCAGTGAGTAATCATTTGCCTGTTTGCCCAAGCGAAATTTGCAGCCGCTTTCATTGCACTAAAGTACCTCTGACCTTCTTCACTCTGGAATGGAACGCTAACAAGTTCTCTGTCTGGCCAAGGGATCCTGTATTTCCTGTTGGCTCTCTCCATAATTCTGAGATAATCGCTTGCAACCTGATGACCCAAACCTCTTGAACCAGTGTGAACCATCACAACTACTTGCCCCTCAAAGAGACCATAAACCTTAGCCACTTCGGGGTCAAAGATTTTGTCCACAACTTGCACTTCAAGGAAGTGATTTCCACTGCCGAGGGAGCCAAGCTGTGGTGCACCTCTTCTCTTTGCTGTATCGCTTACATAAGAGGGATTTGCTCCCTCCATTCCTCCTCCTTCTTCCAGTCTCTCCAAGTCTTCATCCCAGCCGTAGCCGTTGTCAACGGCCCACTTTGCACCCTCCGCCAAAACATCATCAAGCTGGGTCCATTGAAGTCTAACTCTTCCTTTGCTGCCCAATCCGCTTGGAACGTTCTTAAAGAGTGTATCAACGAGCTGCTTAATCTTTGGTCTCACTTCCTTTTTTGTTAGGTTTGTGCGGATAAGGCGGACACCACAGTTGTGTACGACGACGCCGTTGGCTATGAAGTTATGAGCGCTGTGGTAGACACCTATGTCGTATAGGTATTTTGAATCACTTTTTACTTTGTGAACTTCAATTACAGGGTCTAAAACAAACCCACCCTCAAGACCGTACATCTTGGCAAATTCTTCAAAATCTGGCAATAGTTCAGTTAGTCTCTGATTCCTCTTTACAACGCTTTTTTCTTTGATTTTACTGGACGTTATAAGTTTCCTACGTAGATATTCGGCAAATATTAGAGCGTAAGATTTCTTAGAGGTATACTCATACCCTATACGCGAAAGGAACTGATAAAGCTCTGATGTGTTTGAATAGATAGTGAGACGATACATAACCCTGCCATCGTACTCTTTCACTTTCCAGATGTGAGAGGTGACCCCGAAATCCGCTAACATTTTCTTGATTGACTCCAGGTAGCACTTGAGGTTCTTTTCAAGCTCTTTTGACTTAACTACAGTGAGTGATATGGAGTTTGGGGTATATCCATGCTTCTCTGTTAGGAGGATGGGTTTGGTTCCGTCAGCTCCGAAAAGCCCTGCTAAGAAGTTTCTCTTAACCCATAAAGGAGCATTCTTAATCCAGTCCGGAACATCAAATTCAACGCCACTCTTCTTGCCTACTGGCGCCCCCAATTTTATCAGCAATAAGGCAAATGCCTTAGATGTTACTTTTATTGAGTACTCGGTTCCCTCTGTGTCGAACTCACCCCATGCTGTTTTAATTTTTTGCTTTCTTTTCCTAGAATATACTCGTGAAGCTCTGATATTGAAATAAAATTCTAAGTCCTTTCTTAGCGCCTCAAGTCCTTCCCTGTCCCCATAGAACACCGTTACAATCCTTTCCCTTCCATTTTTCTCCCTATATATGTCGAAGGAACCATCGCCTATAAAGTAACCAAGGATCCTGGCAAGAATTCCTATCCTTGGGTCACTAAATGAAAGGGGTAACAAACCCCTGCTTTCAAGATACCTTATAATCTGTTTATCTTCACCCTCAAAGTCTTTACGTGAGAGCAATATCTGGCATGGAGGTTCTTCATATTCCGGTCCTTCGAATGGATAAATTGCCACCAAGTCCCCGGGTTTAAGCTCCTCAACGAGTTTATATCCACTCTCCGTTAATACAGGATGGTCACCTGATGCTTTGAGAATTCTTCCACTTGACAAGTGTATTTCGTATATCCCCTCATCGCTATCTCTCTCTGCAACGAGCATTATCCTTGAGCTATCGTTGTGGCCTTCCTCAACATTGTATACCTTAAGGGAAATCTGTTTAAATTTTTTAGGGAGTTCTTTTACTTTAATCCTAAATCCGAGATCACTGATAACTTCAGTGTCTTCATGGAGACAATTCACGTCATATCCAACGCCTCCAGGGCTTATGACACCCTCCTTGGCATCAAAAGCCGCAACGCCACCAATTGGGAAACCATAGCCTTGATGACCATCGGGCATGACTATAGAGTACTTGTAAATCCCAGGAAGCATGGCAACATTTGCAGCTTGTTCAAGTGTTCTATCTTGGCGCATCTTCTGGATTAAAACATCATCTGCATAAACTTTGCCGGGAACTCTCATTCTTCTATCAAACTTGGGTATTTCCCATCTTATTTGGTCAATTCTCTTTAATGGAACCATTCTCTCACCCCCAATTAAATTAACCCCTCATGTGATTTAAGAGCTTTGCTTTACAGATCCGGCACTAACTGGGCAATCCAAGTTCCCTCTTCTAACTGTTCAATTTTCATGTCATGGTATGTTATTGCCTTAACCTCTTCCTTAGGCTCATGCTTTTCATAATCTAAAGGTTCTCCATAGGCTTTGGCTTTGAGCTTATACCTTTCTTTGGTTTTCTCAATCTTAACTTCAAAGTCTGAAAATACAAGTCCTTCAGTATCGTGAAGAATCAATAGCTCTTCAAGGAAGTTGTAGAGCAGAGCATATAAGTCCTCACCACTAACTTCAATCTCTCTCACTTCTTTTGGCTCGACTTTTTTCACATCAACCATTACATCAAATAACGCTATGGCAACGTTCTCAAAAGCTTCTTCAAGAGTCCTCCCATATCCTCTAATTCCTATGTCTGCAGTATGTTCATAATGCTCCCACTTCCTCATTTTCATCCTCCCACCTCCGATAGGTTAATATTCCTTGGGGGTTTATTAGGCTTGGGTGGGACTATGAGAGAGGTAACTCCAAGGAAAATTATGGAGATGAAGGGAAAAGAAAAGATTGTCATGGTAACGGCTTATGATTATCCCTCAGCATTGATAGCAGATAAAGCGGGTATTGACATTATCTTTATTGGAGATTCTCTCGGCATGGTAGTTTACGGTGAGCCAAATACACTAAATGTGTCCATAGAGCAGATGGTCTATCACACAAGGGCTGTTGCTAAAGCTGTTAAAAGGGGTTTAGTTTTGGCAGATATGCCTTTCATGAGCTATGAGGTAAGCATTGATGAAGGAGTTAAAAATGCGGCAAAGCTCATTCAAGCTGGTGCAGATGCTGTGAAAATTGAGGGAGGATATGACCACAGAAAGCTTGTTAAAAAGCTTGTGAGAGTTGGAATTCCGGTAATGGGACACACTGGTTTAACGCCTCAGCGTTACCTTCGTTTAGGTGGTTACCGCTTAATGGGCGAAACTGAAGAAGAGATTGAGGAAATTCTTAGGGATGCAAAAGCCTTGGAAAAAGTAGGAGCATTTGCCGTTGTTTTAGAGTTTGTACTTGCAGATGTGGCAAAGCTTGTAACAGAAGAAGTTAAGATTCCAACGATTGGAATTGGCTCTGGACCATACGTTGATGGTCAAGTTTTGGTCTGGCATGACTTGTTGGGCATCTATGAGAATGTTCCTCCATTTGTCAAAAAATATGCCGATTTAAGAAGTACGATTCAGCTTGCCCTTGAAGAATACAAAAACGAGGTAAAAACGGGCAGGTTTCCAGAAACAAAGCATTATTGGGAGTTTTTAGATAAGGAAGAATTTGAGAATAAGAAAAGGAAAGTCATTAAGAAGCTTATGAGGGAATCCTTAGAGATCTCCGATGACTAACGCTGTTCACTTTTAATTTTTGAAATTTTTAAAGTGCCTATTGTTATCAGTATGAACCCTATTGCATGATAAGCCGTGAAGTTCTCTCCAAGAAATATTGATAATGCAATGGCAACGGCTGGTGCTGGGGTTATTATCGAGGTAGCTTTTGAAAGATTGATAAGCTTTAAGGAAGAGTACCAGAGAACTTGGGTCAGAGCAATTATAACTCCCTCTACCATAGCCAGAGGGGTGAATTCTAAGCCAAAGGGTAAAGTGAGTAATAAAAGAATCAGTCCCCCAAATGTATTTCTAAGAGTAGCTATTAAGTATGGAGAGTACTGTAATCGTTTAGCAATCGTATGTCCCATTTGCCAGAATAATGGTGTCAGTAAGAGCAATATATCCCCTTTCTGAGGTTTTACTGTTTTCCCCTGGGTTATCACAAGAACAAGTCCCAAAAGAATAACCAACGAAAAGATAAACTGTTTTTTTGTTATCTTTTCTCTCAGGAACAGATAAGAAAGGACAAAGGAATACAGCACCTCACTTCTTGTTATTAGAGATGCGTTTATTGCTGTGCTCATTCGAGCCCCATATGAGTACGCAATGTATGCCAAAGCGGTTCCAAAAAGACCCACAAGAAAAGCTTTGTGAATATCTCCAGGCTTTTCTTTTAGTTCTTTCCATGCCCCCAATGATAAGATTATTCCCCACAATACCAAAGAGGCAAACAATGCAGAAAACGCTGCAAAGCTAAGAGGATTAACGGGATTTGATTTAATAACAACTGGTTCAATTCCTACAAGGATTAGGGCAACGAAAGCAAACAGTGTTCCCTCAGCTTCTTGATTCATGTGATTCACCAAAGGATATTAAATTCCTTTTGTACAATTCAAGTAAGAATGTGACTAATCTTTCATACAGTGGCTCAACAGAATCTCCAAATCTTTCTTTCAGCTTTTTACCAATTTCTTTTACAGTCCTTGAGCCATCACAGAGCTCCCACACAAAAACCCCATATTCATCGAGCTCTACTCTCCTATACTCTCCATGAACCCTCTTAGCTAGGAAGTCAAATGGTGAATCCATGGGTATTAAAAGATAAAACTTTCCGTTAATCTTTTTCAGCTCAATTTTCTCGTTTTGTCTTGGAATTAATCGTAGATACTCCTCCATTTTATACACCAGAACAAGTTGATTAAAAATGCTTAAAGAGTTTGTGTCTGTCTTGATAATTTATGTAGGGATGTTAAGCTTATCTTCAAGAACAAAGTTTTATATGGCGCCGGGGCGGGGATTTGAACCCCGGAGGGCTTACGCCCACGGACTCTCCAGGCCCGCGCCTTCCCAGGCTAGGCTACCCCGGCACTAAAAATAAGAAGAGTGATCATGAGATAAGCTCAATTTCGATTGTTACGTCTTCAGGAACGCGAATTCTCATTATCTGTCTCATAGCTCTCTCATCAGCTTCAATGTCAATAAGCCTCTTGTGGACTCTGAGCTCAAATCTATCAAAGGTTGCTGTTCCTTCCCCATCCGGGCTCTTTCTTGTTGTTATCCTGATTCTCTTTGTTGGAAGTGGTATGGGACCGCTCATTCTAACTCCTGTTCTCTCTGCAATTTGCTTGATTTGATCAGTTACCTCATTAAGTGACTTTATATTGGTGCTTGCAAGCTTGATCCTTGCTTTTTGCATTTTTGCCACCTCTCAAGAAAGCTTCAGTTAAAAGAAAGAACTGAGAAAGAAAGGGCTTCACTTGCCCTTCTGAATGGATATGACCATACCGGCAGCGACGGTTTGACCCATGTCTCTGATAGCGAATCTACCGAGCTGTGGAATCTCCTTAACCGGCTCGATGACCATTGGCTTGGTCGGTCTGAGGATGACGATAGCTGAGTCACCGGTCTTGATGAACTGTGGGTTCTGCTCAGTGATGTTACCTGTTCTTGGGTCAAGCTTTGCAAGGATTTGCTCAAATCTAACAGCAACCTGGCATGTGTGAGCGTGGAGAACTGGTGTGTATCCAACGGTAATTGCTGTTGGGTGGTTAAGGACGATGATCTGGGCCTTGAATGTGTCCTTTGGTCTGACAACTGTTGGTGGGCTGGTTGCATGTCCAGCGACGTCACCTCTCTTGATGTCGTTCTTGCTGACACCTCTGACGTTGAATCCGATGTTGTCACCTGGGAGGGCCTCTTGGAGTGGCTCGTGGTGCATCTCAATGCTCTTGACTTCACCTTGGATTGGCTTGTGGAAGATTGTGCTGGCTGGCTCGAAGATGACTACGTCACCGACCTTAAGCTTACCAGTCTCAACTCTACCAACTGGAACTGTACCGACACCCTTAATTGAGTAAACGTCTTGGATTGGGATTCTAAGTGGCTTGTCAATTGGCTTTGGTGGCTCTGGGATCTTGTCAAGTGCCTCGATGAGTGTTGGTCCCTTGTACCATGGCATCTTGTCGCTCTTCTTAACGACGTTGTCACCATTCCATGCTGATGTTGGAATGATTGGGAAGTTCTTGTAACCGAGCATCTTGAGGAGCTTCTCAACTTGAGTTGCAACTTCCTTAAATCTCTTCTCGTCATAGTTGACCATGTCCATCTTGTTTATACAGACAATTATGTGGTTAATACCGAGTGTCCTTGCAAGGAATGCATGCTCCTTGGTCTGTGGCATGACACCATCCTTTGCATCAACGACGAGAACAGCAGCGTCAGCCTGTGAAGCACCGGTAATCATGTTCTTAACGAAATCTCTGTGTCCTGGAGCGTCAATGATTGTAATGTATCTGTGTGGGGTCTCAAACTTAGTGTGAGCAACGTCAATTGTAATACCTCTTTCTCTCTCTTCCTTAAGCCTGTCCATGACCCAAGCAAACTTAAATGACTTACCTTTTTCACCCATTTCCTCGAACTTCTTAATGATGTTCTCCGGTATGTTAGCTGTGTCGAAGAGCAGTCTTCCGATCATGGTGCTCTTACCGTGGTCGACGTGTCCGATAAACACAATATTAACGTGTGGCTTCTCCTTTGCCATTTTTATCCACCTCCAAATTCGTGTCTAACCTTATTGACTGGGATAGGTTTTTAAAGCTTTCTGTAACCTCGGCTCTCTTGAGCGGGAAACCCGCTTTTTGCAAGAGAGCCTCATGAGTCCAAAGGAAGATACAGGAGAGGGTTTAAAAAGTTAACTAATCGTAGTTTTACAGGAATGTCGTATCAGAGCAAAAAGATCAGATTAGTATGAGAATTATCAAAAGCATAATATTAAAATCCAAGGAGAAATCCAAGAGTGAAGAAAAGAGGAAATCAGAACTGTGGACAGATATCCTTCTCTGTTGGTGGGTTTGGATCGAGT
>CAZTOS010000045.1:0-2488 GCA_964615185.1 uncultured Thermococci archaeon | reverse complement strand
AGGAAATCAGAACTGTGGACAGATATCCTTCTCTGTTGGTGGGTTTGGATCGAGTCCCTTTCTCTGTCTGATCTGTCTGATTATCTGGATAGCAAGTTCTTGTGGAACTCTCTCGAATCCCGCATGCTCTGTACTCCACAATGCTCTACCGCTTGTTGCACTTCTGATTGCTCCAGCAAACCCGAACATCTCAGCAACTGGAGCCTTTGCAATGATTGTCATAACTTCACCTTCTTGCCTCATATCAAGGAGCTGACCTCTTCTCTGGCTGATTTCTCTGCTGACTGATCCCATGTATTCGTATGGAACGTTGATAATAACTTTCTGGTATGGCTCATAGAGAACTGGGTTTGATTTCATCATTGCACAGTGAATGGCTGTTCTAATTGCGGGATAAATCTGGGCTGGGCCTCTGTGTACGTTATCCTCGTGAATCTGAGCATCAACCAATCTAACGATAACCTTCATAACAGGCTCCTTTGCGAGTGGTCCCTCATCCATTGCCTGGTGGAAACCATCAATGAGTAAGTCCATAACTTCGTTGAGGTACTGAATACCCTTGGTGTTGTCAAGGAAGATGTTTCCTCTGTAAACATCAACGATGCCCTTAGCCATATCATAGTCCATTCCCAACTCAGCGAGTTTCTTGGCAACAGCTTTCCTGTCCTTTGGTCTTCCTTCTGGAATTTCACCCTCTCTAATTGCCTGGTAGATGTTGTCCGGCATTGGCTCGATTACAACATAGAACCTGTTGTGCTTGTTTGGTGACTTACCTTCAACGATTGGGCTGACCTTTGTAATGCTCTCTCTGTAGACAACGATTGGCTCTGAAACATCAACATCAATGCCCCAGTCTTCTTTGAGCTTGTAGAGCTTAACCTCTAAGTGCAGTTCTCCCATACCGCTGAGCAAGTGCTGTCCAGTTTCTTGGTCAATCTTAACTTGAAGTGTTGGGTCTTCCTTAGCAAGCTGTCTGAGGGCCTCAATTAATCTTGGCAGGTCTTTAATGTTCTTTGCTTCAATTGCAACTGTAACGACTGGCTCGCTTGTGTAGTGCAGAGCTTCAAAGGGTTCAATTGGCTCTTGAGCAACTGTCTCACCGGCCATTGCATCTCTCAAACCAGTTACAGCGACAATGTTACCGGCTGGAACTGCCTCCATGTTAACCCTCTCTGGACCCATGTAAATACCGACCTGCTGGATTCTGGCTTTTCTCTTTGCAGAGATGAGATAAACTTCCTGACCAGTTTTAACAGTACCGCTCCAGACTCTTCCCGTTGAAACCTCACCGGCGTGCTTGTCAATGATAATCTTCGTAACGATCATGACCATTTTACCTTTTGGATCACAGTTGAGCATTGCCTGACCAACATCGCTGTTGATATCACCGCGCCAGAGGTGTGGAATTCTGTACTTCTGAGCTTCCAATGGGTTCGGCAAGTGCCTAACAACCATGTCAAGGACAACAACGTGAAGTGGAGCCTTCTTTCTGAGAGTCTTCAGGTCACCTGCATTTGTGAGGTCAATTATTTCCCTAAAGGAAACTCCGGTCTTTTTCATGAACGGAACACTGAGAGCCCAGTTGTAGTAAGCTGAACCAAATGCAACACTTCCATCGTTAACGTTAACCAGCCACTGCTTCTTGAACTCCTCTGGGGCATATCTCTTAATGAGCCTGTTAACATCTGTGATTATCTTAACGAATCTCTCCTGCATCTGCTGTGGAGTAAGCTTGAGCTCTCTAATTAAACGGTCAACCTTGTTGATGAAGAGAACGGGCTTGACGTACTCTCTTAAGGCTTGTCTGAGAACTGTTTCAGTCTGTGGCATAACCCCTTCAACAGCATCAACGACTATGATTGCGCCGTCAATTGCTCTCATGGCTCTTGTAACGTCACCACCGAAGTCAACGTGACCGGGAGTGTCAATTAAGTTAATTAGGTACTCCTTTCCTTCGTACTCATGAACCATTGAAACGTTAGCTGCATTAATTGTGATACCTCTTGCTTGCTCCTGCTCATCGAAGTCAAGAACAAGCTGCTTTCCTGCAAGCTCCTCGCTAATCATTCCCGCTCCTGCCAGCAGGTTATCACTCAGGGTTGTCTTACCGTGGTCAATGTGAGCGGCAATACCCATATTTCTAATTCTCTCAGGTTGAGTCATTAATTCTTTAATTTTCGCAATCATCTCTTCCCTTCTTCCCATTTACATCACCTTTATGAGCATGTTCATCATTCACTTAAAAAGTTGGGTTATAAATCTTTCCATGGCTTTTCTTTTTTTCAAGCCTTGCCCTTTAGGGCGGGGATACAGTAAACCACCCAACGAGTATTGAATCACCGAAACTCTTTTAAACTCTTGAACGTAGTAAGGCCTCGAAGAGGCCACTGAGGACAAACCCTTTCAAAGAGTTTCATCGTGGCCTATCCAAACGGATAGGCGACGCCGATAGGCGTCCACATTCCACGCCACCCGGCGTGGCCGTAAA
>CAZTOS010000044.1:9683-19916 GCA_964615185.1 uncultured Thermococci archaeon | reverse complement strand
GGTGAATGGGAAAGGGAAGCTCAACGTTGTCTGCGATTTTAACTTCAGCCTTAACCCCGTTCTCAATCTCCTCGCCCTTTATCTCAACCCCAGGAACGTTATTGAGGCCGATTATTCTGTCCCCGCTGATGATTATCGCAGCTATCCTGCCTCCGAAAAGAGAGGTGTCGAGGCCTTCCCGCTGGTAAGCCTCAATTAAAGCCTCGTATTCCCTGGTAAGGTTAATCTTTATCGTCATCCTCAGCCCTCCGCGAAGGAGCATCTCCTACAGGTCTTCCGATAGTAGTCAACGACCTCACGCGAGAAGCCTCTCCTAATGATTCTTCCACTACAGACGAAATAGGCAAAATCTGTCTTGAGTGCAATCCCCTCGTGGTGGGTGATTAGTATCACGGTGGTGCCGCACTTCCTAAAGCGGTCGAGAACACGCTCTATCAGCTCTCCTGCCGTTATATCGAGACCTGAGTCGGGCTCATCAAGGATTGCATACCTCGGTTTCAGGAGGAGGAGCGATGCAAGCTCTATCCTCTTCCTTTCACCACCGCTCAAACTTTTGTCCACAAAACGATGGGCATAGAGTTCATAGGACATGCCGACGAGTTCAAGGGCTTCCCGTATTTCATTCTCCTCGATTTTGAGCTTCCCGCCGAGGGTAAGGTAGTCCCTCACGGTTATGCCCTCGTAGCGGGCCGGCTCTTGCCAAGCCATGCTTATTCCCAGCTTTGCCCTCTCCGTAACGCTCAGCCCAGTTATATCTTTGCCATCGAGAATGACCTGACCGGATGTGGGCTTTAGCTCTCCTATTACTATGCGGGCTATCGTGGACTTTCCAGCACCGTTCGGCCCGAGTATCGAATAGCTTATTCCCTCCCTAAATGTCATGTTTATTGGGCGGAGGATTCTTCTGCCGTCTCTTGAATATTCAATGTCTCTCAGGCAGAGCATTTTCATCGAGAAAACTTCATATGAAGATAATTTAAAATTTTCTGGACAGTTTTGACCAGAATCATGGGTTTAAAATAAACCGAGGTGATGGAAATGAACAATAACTCATAGCTTAAAATGGTGAAAATGTGCAAAGGAATATTTAAGGAAAGGGGAAGGAATAACAAGGAATTAAAAAATCGGATTATATAATTGCTTGGTTAAAATCAAAGGTAAAGTTAGAATTAATGATTTTGATGAGACAGCGAAGGAATTAATGTTTATACTCAAAACTTATCTGGGAATATACATTAAAGGGATCATCTAAGGGATATCCTTGTAATCCCGACAAATTATGAGGTCGTTGATATCCAAAAATTAACTCAAGAAATTGGGGAAGTTAGAGAGACTAACCTGCAAGCTGTAAAATCATCTGCGCTGGGTCTCTTATCGCTGGGCCTAAGCCGAGAATGTAAATTGCCAGATACCAGTATCTTCTTTCTTCCTCGTTGAGTACCAGATATTTTAGACCATAATAAACGACTATTAGGATGACCAGTATCCAGGGATAGTAAATGAATGCTCCAAATTTTGTAACGAGGATGTTTTCAAGCCAGTGTACTTCTCTGTAGCCGTAATAATGTATTGCCACAACTGTTGAGCCTATGTCAAAGAGGTGAGCTAAGACGGGGTATAAGTAGAGTTTCTCAAAGGGCTTAAACTTATAGAAAACAAGAACTGGGAGTATAAAAACTACCGTCCAGAAAATCGTGAGTTCATACGGCTTCCAGCTTTTAACGTGTGTCACAAGGAGGTAATTTGCATATAATGCCAAAATCGTGCCCCAAGCTATCGTGACTTTTGGGTATGTTTTCAGCTTTGCATCGGATATTAAAGCGGGAACAATCAGGAAAAATGCCGTGAAAAATATTCCGGGTGTTAAAATCAGAGGATTTGGCTTCAGCACTCCGCCATCAACTAATGCTCTGACAGTTGCTCCAAAGACAACCATGGGAGTAACAGCCCAGAAGAGCTTTTCATCAACTTTGATCTTGAGGGGTTTGATTATATATTTGTAAGAATATATGACGCCTAAACCGAGGAGAAACGCATATACGAGCGTATTGTAGGGGTTATAGCCTTCTCTCGTGTACATAGGCTTAATGAAGTAAATCCAAAGAAATTCCCTTATTGATTCGAGCATTTTAATCCCCTCAACACCTAAGAAAGAATGCTTAAAGCTTTTTCGCAAAGCTTTCTTCAAATTTGGGAAAGTTAATAAACGTTAAAGGTGTTTATCTTGAAAGATGATTAATGATGCCCCCAACTGGACTAATGGCAATACTCATATTTTTGATTGCAGTGGTAATAGATTCAGTATTTCTATGGTTGGGTGCCAAGTTTGCAAAAATTGAAGACGCAAGTTTTGGGAAGGCATTCATTGCGGCACTTGGGGGACTTATAGTCTCGGCAGTTATTGGGGCGATAATACCACATATTGGACGATTACTGGGACTTATAGCGTTCCTTTGGATCATTAAGACAGTCTTTAACACAGACTGGGGCAAAGCAATAATAGCATGGCTTTTCGCAATAGTAATAGTGATACTTCTCATGATAGTTATAATGATTGTAGTTAGTCCTTCCATCATGGCATGGCTTTTGTTATTTTCAGTTTCAGCAAATTATAAATATTTGGACTGAGGATTAACTTTTTGATGCCAATGTTTTTCAGACCAGCTGGTGAAGAGAAGAAAAAAGTAGCACTCATTGAAGAGCTTTCGCCGTTAGTGGGTGAGGTTGAGGAAGGTAGCATGGCAGCTGTAGTGACTACTGATGCTCTATCACAAGCTATCCTTCAGTATTCGGCCCTTGCAAATGCTCTAAATTCTGGAATAGTTTCTTATTATCTTGAGCCAACCAATGGATTTTCATTAAAGCTTCTGAGCAGGCTTTCTGAAAACACTGAAAACTTGTTCTTGGGTAAAGTTTATACATTAGATGAGCTTTCTTCCGCTTTGGAGCTTGTTGAGGATAATTCCCTTGTCTTTGTTTCAAACTTCTCGATTCTTGAAAATCAGTCAAGAGAAAAGCTGATTAAAATGAGAAGGGTGGTTGATGAAAAGGGACTATTCTTGGTTTTATCACACAACACCCTTGAAATAAACGAACTTGACTTAAATTCTGAATTTAAACGACTGTTTGTCATTCCTGAGCTGTTTGAGCATCTCTTAGTTCTAAGAACGAGCGGATATAGAGGGCATTACCGAATGAACCTCAGCGTTCTTAAGGCTCCACCAGAATTTGTCAAAAACATTGGGGAGCACAGCATACCTATTGATAAAAAAGCCAAGCTGTTCTTAGTATAGCCTTACATATCCAATTCCAAGCTGATATCTTGCATATAATGCTAAGCCAAACAACAGAAGTACAAAAATAAGTGCTATGTAATCTTTCCCCTTCATTTGAATTGTGTGCAGAAACGTTCTCTTCTTACTTGCACCAAATGCTCTGCTTTCCAAGGCTATGCTCAGTTCATGACCGGTTTTTATGGAGGCAATTATCAGGGGAATTAAAATGGGCACTGTTTTTTTAATTCTTGAAAAAAAGCTGCCTTTTTCAAGCTCAAGGCCTCTTGACTTCTGGGCGTCAATTATTGTCTGAGCTAAGCCAAATAAGGTTGGGATGTATCTTAGAGCTATTGTGAGAGTTAATCCAATCTCGTAGGGCATTTTGAGTTTTATGAATCCTAAGATGAGTTCCTTCTGGGTTGTTGTCATTAAAAGACCAAATGTTATCATGGCCATGGATGCCAATCTTAGGGCATACCCTAACCCGATAAACAGTCCAAAGGTTCTTGGTTCTAAAATAAAAGGCCAGACTGCGATTGTTATAATTATTAAGGGAATCAGTGGCTTTAGCACTTTTATCTGTTCTCTAAGGCTAATCTTTCCGAAAAATCTAAGAGAAAGAGAGAGCAACGTAAAGAGAATAAAGAGCAGATATGGGGAATTGAAGAGAATCATTGCCAAAATTCCCAGGAGGGAGGAGATTATTTTAACCCTTGGATCCAGCCTATGAAGAAATGAATCCCTTTCAATGTAGATGGTGTACATCATGTTCTCACCCTCTCTAAGAGGAAATTCACAAATTCATCAACGTTCCTCACAAAGCTGATTCCAAGGGATTTGCTGATCCTGAGGAGTTCGGGTATTTCCATTTCGTAATTTCTTAGATTAAGCTGGAAAAATTCATCAACTGCACCATCGAAAACCTTAGTTCCTTCATAGAGCAGAACAACCCTCTCTGCCAATTCTAAAACAAGCTCCATATCATGGGTTATCAACATTATCCCATGTCCTTCTTTTCTTAAATTTTGAATAACTCTTTTTACGCCCTCCGAGCTTCTTTCGTCCAGGCCAGTGGTTGGTTCATCAAGGATAATGTACTTGGGTTTCATTGCAAGTATGCATGCTATTGCCAACCTCTGCTTTTCTCCACCACTCAAGGAGTACGGACTTCTGTCTTCATATCCACTTAAATTTACAAGTTTGAGTGCCCATTTAACCCTTTTTTCAACAGCTTCTCCGCTAAGTCCAAGATTTTTTGGTCCGAATGCAACCTCTTTAAATACGTTTTCTTCAAAAAACATGTTTTCTGGATTCTGAAAAACATATCCAACAATTCTTGAAAGCTCTGCCACGCTGGTATTTTTAGTATTAATACCATCAACAAAAACTTCTCCTTTTGTGGGTTTAAGCAATCCATTCATGTGTTTTGCTAAGGTGGTCTTTCCGGAGCCATTAGGCCCGACTAATGCTATTATCTCGTTTCCAAAGCTCAGACTTACATTTTTCAGAGCAATTCTTTTTCCCTCGTAGATGTGCCAGAGATTTTTAACCTCTATCATCGTATCTGCATTAAGGAAAACACTTTAAAAAGGTGACCCGTTGCTTTTACCTACTGCGTTAAAGTTTCATGCATCTACGTTTTTCAGCAGTAATACTCTTTGCGTGCTATAGTTACACTGAGCGGAGACTTCTAAGGGTGTAATCCCTAAGCTGCTAATAAGAAATAAAAGCACAACAGCTAAACTTGCTTTTTTCATAAACTTCCCTCCAAGTTGTAGGGTATATTCTACACTCTCGACCTATTTTAGTAATGACAGATTACCTTTTGTTTAAGAGTATAACTTCAGAATCCTTGCTTCTTCAGCTCTTTCATTAGATTGGCAAACAATTTCTTTGAGAATTCAAGAAGATTGACCTCTTTTCCAAGCTCTTCCTTTAAAGAAGTTGCATTGGCTGGGACTTCATTATTAACATTTACCCCAATTCCAAGTATGAGAAAATCGACCATATCAAGCTCCCCTTCAGCTTCAACTAATGTTCCAGAAACCTTTTTTCCATTGATAAAAACATCTCCAGCTTGACTAACTTGAGGGGCTAATCCATATTCCTGAATAGTTTTGGCAACTGCGAGGGATGATGGCATTAAAATTTTCTCAACCTCCGTGAGCTTAATCCTTGGTCTTAAGATTACAGAGAAGTACAAGCCACCTTTTTGAGACAGCCATGACCTTTTTAGTCTTCCCCTTCCAGCAGTTTGCTCCTCTGCAATTATAAAAGTCCACTCCTCTTCTCCTTTTTCAGCGAGCTCTTTGGCAACGTTCATGGTTGAATCAACACTTAGGTAATAGTAGGCTTTGACACTCAGTTCCCAAGGATAGGGCTTATTGGGCTCTTTCAAAAGTTTATATCCTTTATGTGTTGATTCTATCCTGTAGCCAAGCTCAATAAGTTCTTTTACATGCTTCCACACAGCAACTCGTGAGATGCCAAGCTTTGCCCCTATTTCATCACCTGAGACAACGTTGCCTTCGCGAAGGATCTTTAAGAGCTCTCTTTTTATTCTGCTATCCTTGAGCACTTTTCTTGGCATATCCCTCACTTAATTTTACTATGCCTTGAGTGTTAAAAAGCATTTTCGTTAACCATAAAAATTTTAAAGTTAACCAAATGAACTAGGCCATAAAAACAGTGGAGGCGATTAAAATGAAGGCAAGAGAAATTGCATACTCGGCCTTATTTGCCGCATTAACTGCAGTTGGGGCTCAAATAAGCATTCCAATTGGGGAAGTGCCGGTAACTTTGCAAGTTCTTTTCGTCCTGCTCAGCGGGTTGATTTTAGGGGCGCGTTTAGGTTTCCTAAGTCAGGTGACATACCTTCTGATGGGTGCTATCGGGCTCCCAGTTTTTGCAGGATTTAAAGGGGGATTCGTTTACCTCTATGGTCCAACGGGAGGATATCTAATAGCATTTCCAGTAGCTGCATTTTTGGTTGGTCTGATAAGTGAGAGATATGAAAATCCAAAAGGTTATATCTTGGGTTCTTTAATTGGCATTGGTGTTATCTATCTCTTAGGCTGGCTTAGACTGGGTTTCTACTTCGGAGGAAACTTTGGAAAAGCCTTTGCAGTGGGTGTTGCACCATTTGTGATTATTGATCTGATAAAAGCTGGGATTGCTGTGGTGGTTGCGGACAGGGTGAAAAAATCCGGAATTATTTAAATCTCCCCTCTTTCAATCTTTTGAGTGTTTCTTCAGCGAATTTTAAATCAAAGCTGCTCTTAACTTTAAAGAAGCTCAGCGTTACCTTGGGATTTCTCTTAGCAAGCTCTTCAATGCTCACTGTTTCATAATCCAGATATCCTTTAATGCAGCTCAGCTTTTTCTCGTTTTCTGCCAGACAAGCCTCCAGTGCACTTTTTAATGCTTTTGCGTCATAAAACGCATGCGTAACTTCTAATGTCCCATCGCTCCATGAGGGAATTAATGCTTCGCTGTCTGAATCTAAAAACAGCGTTGAGAGGTAATTTACTAGAAAGGGCATTATCAGCGGCATATTCCCTTCAGCAAGGAAGAGCTCTCCAGAAGCTGGTAAAGCTTTGTAAAGCGCTTCGATTTTGTTTTTGGCTTTAACTTCAACGGGATTTGAGACGTGAAGGGAGAAACGCTTCAGCTGTCCCTTTCTTATGATTGTATAGACTTCATCAATCCTCTTTGCCATTCTGAGCCTTTGCTCAACTATCTTAACGAGAGGTTCTTCATTCAAAGGTATTAGATAGCTCTCCCATCTTTTTTCTGGAAATGCTAAAATGTAAGCGCGCATGAGATATTGGTACTGAGGTAGCTTTAAAAAGATTTTTGTCATTTAATCAAAAATTCTTGCAAAAAACTTAAATTGTCCACATTTACGCATTTCTGGTGGGCAAAATGATACCAAAAACTATGAGCACTCAGCATCCTGACAATGTATATATACCTTTCTTTGCTCAGGAGCCTCAGCTGAGTGGTGAGGATGAAATAATTGAAGCGTTTTATGCCTTCAGCGTTCTTGGTATAGAAGAACAGATGTGGGATTTTGAAGGAAAAGAGGTGGATGAGTTTGTTGTTAAAAAACTTCTGGAGAGATATCCCCACTTCTTCCGAAAGCATAAACTTGGGGAGGATTTTAGGTTAACTCCAAGGGTTCCCAATCCAAGTGTCGAGAAAGCTGAAGCAAAACTTTTACTTGAAACGCTTGAGAGCATTTCCCGTTCAGCTGATTATTCAAAGATATTCTATGGGGAAGAAATTGCCCCGATATTTGAAGTTATCCTCCCAATGACAACTTCAGCAAACGAAATTAACAGAGTCTACGAGCTGTATAAACACTATATTGTTGGAAAGCAGTACAAGAGAGTCTATGACATAAAGCTCTATGAGTGGATTGGGGAATTCTTCCCTGGGGAAATTAACGTAATACCTCTTTTTGAAACAAAAGAGGCAATATTAAACTCGGCTGAAATATTGAGAGAATACTTGCATGGAAAGGACTTTGAGTATCAGCGTGTTTTCTTGGCAAGGAGCGACCCGGCTATGAACTATGGGCTACTAAGCGCTGTTATTTATGACAAATATGCCCTTTTTAAGCTCCAAGGGCTTGAAGAGGAGGAGAGTGTTGATATTTATCCGATAATTGGTGTAGGCAGTGCGCCATTTAGAGGTCATCTCGTTCCTGAGAATGTTGGAAATGTCTTGGAAGAGTATAGAGGAGTTCAGACATTTACAATTCAAAGTTCATTTAAATATGACAATCCACCAAGGGAGGTTATAAAAGCCGTTGAGGAAATTAAAAGCTCAAAGAGAAAGGAAGCTGAGCCAATTGATGAGCAACTTCTTTCACTTCTCAGAAAATATGAAATTGAATATTCCAAGCAGATTAAGGCTTTGGCAAGCTCGATAAGAGAGGTTGCGAAGTTTGTTCCCTCCAGAAGAAAGAGAAAGCTTCACATTGGGCTATTTGGTTACGCCAGGAACGTTAATGGTTTTGCACTTCCGAGGGCAATAAAGTTCACGGCATCCCTTTATTCTCTTGGCATACCTCCAGAGGTTCTTGGATTAAATGCACTTAGCGAAAAGGACATTGAGGTCATAAGTGACGTTTACAAGGACATTTACAAAGATTTAAGCTTTGCATTCAGTTATTTCAATCCCAAATCGGCTGAGAAATTTAAATTCTTAAGAGGCATCTTGAAAATGAGCCAACTGTTTGAATTTGAGAGAAATGAGGAGCACTGTGAGATTACAAACAAAATACTGGATGGCGAGATTAATGAGGAGTTAATAATCAAAGCAGCGAGCATTAGGGGATTTTTGGGATAGAAAGTTTTATATACCCTTAGTTACTAAAATATTGTCGGAGGTGGGAGCAATGGCAGAGATGATAATCCCATACCCACAGCTTCAGAAGATTCTTGAGAGAACATGTGAGTTAGCAGTAATAAAGCCAAGAGCGGAGGAGATGATGGAAATAGTTGAGAAGAAGCTCAGTGATCTCTTTGAAGTAGCCTATGAGAACGCAAAAGCTGAAAATACTGGAATAATAAAGCTCAGACACCTTCCGCTAACAAAAGGATTCAAGAATTCAATGAGTCTATTCAGAGCTGTCATTGAGGATGAGAAGGTGAAAATTGAGCCTATAAGGAAGTTCGTCCTTAAGAAGATACCCTCTGATCTGCCGCTTGACGAGGAGGTTGTGAATGAGCTACCAATCATAACAGGAACGCTGTTCGTGCTTGTTGGAAGGGTTATCAAGGCTTTACATCCAGAAGTCAAAAATGTTTACCCAGAGCACATTGAAGAAGCTGGAAAGGTTCTGGATTATACGCTTTGATATCTTCTCGCTATTTTTATCATTGAAAAATTATAAAGCAAACGGGGGAAACAATCACTTAAGCCACCTCTCAAACCACCCAACAATCAGCTCAAGCCTCCTGACTCTATGTTTCGGCTTTCCACTCCTCGATAAGTCGTGATTTTCTCCTGGAAAGACTGCCAGCTCAACAGTTTTTCCAAAATACTTTAGTGCTGTGAAAAGCTGCAATGCCTCCGGAAGCCAGCAGCGATAATCTTCCATGCTGTGGATTATCAAAAGTGGTGTTTCAACGTTAGGGGCATATTTCAGAGGTGATTTCTCCCAGTACCCTTCAAAATTGCTCCAGGGGTCTTCTCCGATTTGATCTGGAGCGAAGTAGTAGCCTATGTCAGTTGTTCCAAAGAAGCTCACCCAGTTGGAAATGGAGCGCTGGGTTACTGTTGCCTTAAATCTGTTCGTGTGCCCAACTATCCAGTTCGTCATGAAGCCGCCATAGGAACCGCCGGTAACTCCAATTCTTTCAGCATCAATGAAGTCAAATCTTCTTAAAGCTTCATCTACAACTTCCATTAAATCTTGATAATCTCTTTCGCCATAGTGCTTTCTTATATCGGCAAACTCCTCCCCGTAGCCGTCGCTTCCTCTTGGATTGCTGAATATCACTACAAACCCTTTGGATGTTAAAACGTGGAACTCATGCATGAAGGAGTAGCCATAGGCTGTCTTTGGACCTCCATGGATTTCGAGAATGGCAGGATACTTTTTGCCTTCTTTAAAGTCCACTGGTCTCATTATCCACGCATCAATTTCTATGCCATCGCTTGCTTTAACTTTGAAGTGCTCAGGTTTTGAGAGCTTATACTCCTTGATCCACTCGTTGAAGTTCGTGACCTTCTTCTCTTTGCCGTCTCTTAGAATGTACAGTTCTGTTGGAGTTACTGCATCTTGAGCAATAAACGCTATGTAGTTTCCAATTCCAAAAGTTTCAATACTCCTATCACCGGCAATAACACGCTCAATGTTTCCTTCCAAATCTACTCTAAAGAGGTTCGCTCTGCCTTCATCTGTTGCTATGTAGTAAACCCAGCCATCCTTGTAAATCAGCGGATT
>CAZTOS010000044.1:0-9583 GCA_964615185.1 uncultured Thermococci archaeon | reverse complement strand
TCCTTGCTTTCTTTATCTCTCTTCGACGCAAAGGCTATGAACTTTCCGTCCGGCGAGAACTTTGGATTTGAATCTTTAGGGCCAGCTGTGAACTGCATAACCCTTCTACCATCATAAAGGTATATTTTGCTGAAGTAGTCATCCTTCTCAAGGCTTATCTCCGTAACTGTGAATGCCGTCTTGTTCTTGTGGATATCCAATCCGCCAACGAGTTTGAATTTTCCCAAGTCCTTGATGTCAAGCTTCTTCATGAAACCACCACCAAAATTTGAAGTCGTTTATGTAAAAATTTAGCGTTTCGATATTGATCGTAGAAAAATACGAATACAAAAAGTATTTAAGCACGAAGAGGTAAACTTCAATGATTACCATGAGAAGAAAGAAAATGATTGCTGTAGTTATGCTGTTGCTCATCCTTCCGGTAATTGATGAAGCATTGGCTAAGTGGGAGCTTTCAAAATATCCCCAAGATAATTCTATTTCTCCGGTATACATCTGGTACAAGCCAAGAGTATCAAAATTCCTTTCCCTAAAGATTGCTGAACACTATGCTAAGATAGAACACGTATGCTGTGGAAAATATGCCGTAATACGCATCAAACGGGGCTTACCTTTAAAGCTAAAGTACAACGAAACCGAAAAGCTATACGAAGAACTTCGAATTTTATATTCTGAACATCATAAAATTTTGCAGGAAGTTTCAACAACTAACGACACTGAAAGACTCTATGACCTTGTGTGGAGATATTATGGGAATCAAGAAGATATTAAGAGGCTTAAAAAGGTTAGAAATATGGCTGTTCTTGATTTAGGCTTTTCTTGGATTTCGTTTTACTCATTCATCCTCTATCAGTTTGGTTTTCTGATGGGGATTGTTCTGCTCGCTATATTCCTTGAGCAGTTCGAGAAAAGAGTCAAAATCAACAAGAAGCTCAAAACTGTTCTGATGATTTTGATATCCACTCTGGTTGTCATCCCTTTGGTGATGTATGGGCTTCCTCTCAACCAGTACTACCCGAAATATCTCGATATGAATCTCACCGAAAATGAATCCATCACTGGAGCCGTTAACTGTCATGAGGAATGGGACGTTACGCTGAACGATGAAGCTTCTCCCTACCTCAAATCAATCCTCCCGAACTTAACGGTCAGTGCTGTCTATTATCCTGGCCATGTTTACGGTGTAACAGTTCTTCTCAACCAATCGCAAAGGGATGAGCTTTTCAAGAAGCTGTCCGAACTTACCAACGTTAAAATGGTCTACTGTTCATGCTCCGTTAATAAAACCATTGAGATGACGCTTAAGGTTAAGAAAGCAGCGTGGAAGCTTTACGTTGATGGCTATCTCTCAAAGGAGAAGTATGAGGCATTATCGGCTTACTGCGATGAACTTGTTAAACGTGTGAGAAATCAGAAGTTCACTTGGGACTATGAGGTTCACATGAGCTTTGGGTGATGTTCATGAAAAGGACGCTCTTCTTGGGAGTTCTCGCCTTGTTGATTTTAGTTCCAGTTCTTGATGAAAAGCTGAGTGAGAACATGCTCAATGAATATCGGGAGGTAAAATACGCTGAGGCTTCTCTGCATCTTACTTATACTCCCTCACTGAAGTCCTTCGCCATCTATCAGCTTAGAAATAGGATAATTTCGTATAGGGAAGGCGAATATCTGGTGCTTTACATCAAGCCAGGGGATGTCGTTGGAAAGGTTGAAACCAATAAAACATTCTATTACCAGAGCGCTTTAATTGGGATCAATGAAAAACTCAAGAGCAAATTTGAAGAGCTCAAGAATCTTTCCGTGCTGTATGATTTCTCTGGCGATGACGGATACATCGAGGAAATTCACGAGCTCCTCCTCCATTCTGACATCCCTCATCTTTATCAAGAAAAGCTGAGAATCGAGAAGGCTTTGGGTATTTGGGCAGTTCGGGTTGTTTCCTCCGTAACCACAAGCCTGGCAGTCTTGCCTTTCGTGGTTGCTCTGTTTTACTACATAGTTGGTGATCTTTTTACGCCTCTGCTGATTGAAGTGACCTCAAGGGAGGCTAAGACTGTAAAACTCATGCTTGCTGTTCTCTTGGCGCTAATATTGGTGTTTGGAATTTCATCATACACACAGTGTCATCGCTGTTCAAAAAAGCACATGTCTGCAGTGGCGCTCTTTGAAAACATAACTGTAAGGGCCCATGAGGGTTTTTATGAGAGGTTTACCTATCAGGTCACCCTCAACAATGAATCCTTTGAGTATCTCAAGTTAGTTCTCCCAAAGCTGAATATTACGAGTTACGATGTTGTTTACCATAGCTATGTTCGGATCCTAATGACCAGGAAAGAAGCGGAGGAGTTTATAGGTAACCTCTCAAAGCTCACGGAGGTCAAATTTGTTTCGAGATACTCCCCTTTCGATGATTGCATAGAGAAGGAAGAGCTCGCTCTGAACGTGTCTAAGTATGCATTTGAGATGGGTTATCTTTCCAGTGAAGCCTTCGAAAAGCTGAAAGCTTTAATCTTGGAAAAGCGAGGGGAATACAGGGCCGAGAAGAAAAGACTTGAAAACAAGGTGATTCTCAAGTTGTATTTCTCATAAACCTTCGGGCAATGATTTTTAAACTTCCTTTCCATCTTTTTACGGAGGTGAGGGAATGACGGTAAAAATTAGATTTGACAAAGAAGTGAGAGAGTATGCAAAGGGAGAGAAGGTTAAGGATTCACTGTTAAGGCTCACCGAAACAGCTCTGGCTGAAGCACTGGAGAACTTTCACAGAAGGATGATTGTTCTTCAAGGAGAGAGCATGAATAAAGCAAAGCTGGCTGGAATTTTGGCTGGAGCCTCTGCTAAAGTCTTATCTTCCCTGATTGATGAACTAATTGCGAGAAAGTTAAGAGATGAGAGTGAGGGAAAGGTTGAGGTTTTGTATGGTACCGACGCTCTTGGAGAGGGAACGTTTGGAAGAGCCCGCTATGAAGAGTTCAGGAAGCATTTTGACATCTTAGCAGGTGAAAATGCCGAGCTTACTCGGGTTACATTCAAATATACGAGCGATATTCTTGGAAGAACTTTTGATTTGCTCATTTTGGATTTGAGCTATGACTTCTCTCCCAACGATTTGGGCAGGATAATTGAGACTGTTAGGGGCGGTGGTTTAATTTTCGTCCTCACGAACCCGTTTGAAAAGTGGAAAAATATGTGGACTGGCTTCCACAAGAATCTCGTAACCCCCCCATACACCATTGATGACGTCAAGAAGCGCTTTAACAGGAGATTGATTAGAAAATTTGAGGAGCATGAGGGAATATACATAGTGAATGCCGAAAGTAAAAAGCTTCTGAAAAAGCCAGAGAAAAACAAGAGCCAGGCAAAGCTCCCAGAGAGGGAAAAAATCGATGTCCCGGAGGAAATTAGATTCCCGAAAGAGCTTTATGAGCTCTGTCTCACAAATGGGCAAGTTGAGGTTCTCAAGAATCTTGAGGAGCTAATAGAGAATGATGGTATGGTAGTTCTCACAGCAGACAGGGGAAGAGGAAAAAGTGTGAGCGTTGGTATTGGGGTTGTTGGCCTAGCTTTGTCTTCAAAGAGGAGGAGATTCAGGGCAGTAATAACAGCTCCCGAATTGGAAAACGTCCAAAGCCTATTCAGATTTGCAAAAAAGAGCTTGGAGCTTCTTGGCTATAAAGTCAAAGTCGTTACGGAGAAGAACCTCATAAAGGAGCTTTATGCCAAAGGCATTGGGTTGAGATACTATCCACCAACTCAAGGATACAAGAAAAATGCTGATGTTTACGTTCTTGACGAAGCCGCTGGTATTCACGTTCCAATTCTTCACAAATACCTTGAAAAGCCAAAAGTTATTTA
The DNA here is from genome assembly GCA_964615185.1 of uncultured Thermococci archaeon. Lineage (GTDB taxonomy): Archaea > Methanobacteriota_B > Thermococci > Thermococcales > Thermococcaceae > Thermococcus_B. The sequence continues at coordinate 5,728 of CAZTOS010000044.1, read as the reverse complement.
TTCCTCAACTATTCATGGCTACGAGGGTGCGGGAAGAGGCTTCTCTGTTAAATTCCTAAAGAAAGCGAAGGAAAAGCGAGAATTTAGAGAAATCCATCTCTCAGTTCCAATTAGATACTCCAGCGGAGACCCAATTGAAAAGTGGCTCTTTGATGTACTTTTGCTTGATGCTGAACCCGTTCCTTTAACCAAAGAGGATTATGAGCTGATTAGGAAAAAGGAAGTTTACTTTGAAGAGCCGGACTTAGATGATTGGTTTGAGAATGACAGGGAGGATTTGAAGCACTTCGTCGGAATTTATGTTCTGGCTCACTACCGCAACAGACCAAGCGATGTAGCTTTGCTTGCAGATGCTCCGCATCATGAGGCTCGTGTATTGAGATTGAAAAACGGCAAGATAGTGTGTGCTATTCAAATTGCAAAGGAAGGAGGAATTCCAAAGGGTGTAATTGAAAAGATGGCAAAGGGCTACAAGCCGAGAGGAAACATAATTCCAGATATGATGGTCAAGCACCACTATGCCAAAGAATTCGCAAAGCTCAAAGGATACAGAGTCGTGAGAATTGCTACACATCCAGACGCTATGGACATGGGGCTTGGAAGCAAAGCCCTTGAACTACTCATAAAGGAAGCTGAAGAAAAAGGCTATGACTGGGTTGGCTCGGGCTTTGGGGCAAGTGAGGAGCTGATTAGGTTCTGGATTAGAAACGGCTTTGCTGTCGTCCACCTAAGTCCTTCAAGAAACCCAGTTAGCGGTGAATATACGGCAATAGTTATTAAGCCCATAAGTGAAAAGGCCAAGCAGATAGTGAAGCAGGCAAATGAAGAGTTCAGGATTAGACTGTTAGACTGGCTTGGAGACACTCACAGAGATTTGGAGCCAGAGATTGCAAGATGGCTCTTTGAGAGTCCCTTCGGTGAGGCGGTTGATTATCCGGTACATCTGACAAAGACTCAGATAAGGAGATTGGAAATGTTCGTTGGCAAAGTCCTAACTTACGATACTGTGGTCGATGCTGTGAAGCCCATAGTGAAGCTTTACTTCCTTGATGGCTGGATGAGGCCATACTTGGATGAGCGCCAAATTCTGCTCTTGATTTATCGCGTCCTTCAAGCCCACACTTGGGAAGAAACTGCCAAGTTCATTGACAGAACACCTCTCTTCACAATGATAGAAGTTAGGGACATAATTCGAGGTCTTTGGTATTACTATAAGCATATAATCAAGGGGCTTTCCAGCTAACTTTTTTATACTTCAAGCGTGCTATTTAAAAGTAAGATTTTAGCGATGCCTGATTGCAACGATGGTGATTGGAATGCCCACCAATTGGGAGAGGATAATGGCGATTACAAAGGAGGGAATGCGGAGTATAGCAATGATGAAGCGCAAAATGCGGAGAGGGAAAAGGATTGCTCTTCTAATTGATGGTCCCAACATTTTAAGGAAGGAGTTCAATATTTATCTTGAAGATATTGTTGAAGCGCTTGAGCGGCTTGGAAATATTAGAGTTGCCAAAGTTATTCTTAATCAATATGCCCCTCAGGGGCTAATTGAAGCCGTAGCTAATCAAGGTTTTGAACCAATAATCGTCCCCGGAGAAACGGGAGTTAAGCTGGCAGTTGAAGCTATGCGTGAGATATATAATCCCAATATTGACATAATAGCCCTGGCAACAAGAAATGCCGAGTTTTTACCCATAATCCTGAAAGCAAAAGAGAAAGGTAAGGAAACCGTGATAATCGGCGTTGAACCCGGATTTAGTGCTGCTTTAAAACATGGAGCTGATTATGTTATAGTTCTGACTCCAAGGGGTGAAGAGAGTGGTGAAAGGAAAGATATTCAGAATTCTAAAAAGGGAGGAAAAAGAGGCTAAAGAAAAAGGAGAGGAGCCAAAAAAGACAATTGGGCTTATCATTGATGGGCCAAACATCCTCAGGAAGGAATTTGGAATTAGACTGGAGGACATTAAAGAAGCACTTGAAAGAATTGGAAAGATCAGAGTTGCGAAGGTTGTTTTAAATCAATATGCCCCTCAGGGGCTAATTGAAGCCGTTGTAAACCAAGGTTTTGAGCCGATAATTGTCGCCGGGGATACGGATGTTAGAATTGCCATAGAGGCAATGGAGCTGATATATAACTTGGATGTTGACATAATCGCCATAGCAACGAGAGACGCTGATTTTCTCCCAATAATCAGTGAAGCCAAAAGGAAGGGAAAGGAAACCATTATCATAGGTGTGGAACCGGGGTTTAGTGTTGCCCTCCAAAATGCAGCCGATTATGTTATAAAGATGGAAGGCAGGGGAGAAGGAGTAGGCTACGGAAAAAACCACAAGGCATAGTTTTTTAAGTTTTGCACCAGTTACAGTGTAACGGCGGTGGCAATGGTTCAGGAGTTCATAATCTTCATAGTGGGCTTAGTTTTGCTGATTAAGGGCAGTGATGAATTTGTTGAAGCTGGAAGCAGAGTAGCCAAGGGATTTGGCGTCAGTGAATTTTTAATTGCTCTGATACTGGCGAGTATAGCCACAACCCTTCCAGAAGTGACGGTCTCAGCAATAGCCGCTTTTGAGGGTAACAGTGGGATTGCATTGGGGAATGCTGTTGGCAGTGCTCTGGCAAATATAGCACTGATTCTGGGAATTTCTGCAATGATAATGCCACTTAAAGTTGATGAAATAGCTTGGCGAAATTCTCTATTCATGCTTCTCGTCACATTCTACGCTTGGTTTTTGATGAGAGACATGATAATTTCAAGGTTTGAGGGCTTTACCCTGATTCTTATCTATCTCGGTTTTCTGTATTATCTCTATAGGAAGCATATTGCCATTGAAAGTATTGAAGGTGGAAGAAGCAGAAATGTGAAAAAAGATGTTGTGATTCTGTTTTTAAGCGGTGCAGTTGTTGTGGTTGGGGCAAGGATGGTAGTTACGAGCGCAGTAACAATAGCCAGAGCCTTGGGAATCCCTGAGGTTGTTATTGGTCTGACATTGGTCTCCATTGGAACATCTCTTCCAGAGCTTGCCAATTCTTTAGCAGCAACCCTGAAAAAGATACCAAATATAAGCGTTGGAAATATAGTGGGTGCAAACATTCTTGATATTCTTATGGTAATTGGCATAGCCTCCATGATACGGCCAATAACAGTTGATACAAGCATCTTTTCATTTACAATGCCCCTCACGTTGCTGGTTATGGGCATCCTAACGCTATCCCTAAGAATGACCAACAAAATTAGCAGAACAACGAGTGCCATACTTCTTGCTATATATGCCTACTTTCTTTACTCTCAATTCTGATTTCCCAACTATGTGCACAATAAAGTTTTAAACGTCTTTTTATCACTGATTTATGCAAATTTAAAAATTGGTTGTAGGTGATGAAAATGAAAAAGATGGCTTTAATCTTGGCTTTGATGATCATAGCTGGTGGATTGGGATGCATCAGCGGTAATAAAGAGCAGACAACAACAGAAACTCCGGAGCTCGTTGTTTACGCTTATGACAGTTTCGTCAGCTGGGGATTGGCTAATGCAACGATACCAAAGTTCGAGAAGATGTACAACGTAAAAGTCAAGATAATCACGGTTGGAGATGCTGGAGAGGTCTTAAACAGAGTCATCTTGGAAAAGGACAATCCGAGGGCGGATGTTGTCATTGGAATTGATAACAACCTCATAGCAAAGGCTATTGAAGCTGGAGTTCTTGAACCATACAAGCCAAAGAACATTGATGTCGTTCCAAAGGAGCTAATAGATACACTCGATCCGACTTATCATGTAGTTCCATTCGACTATGGATTCGTTGTAGTCGTGTATAGGAAAAGCGAGGTTCCAAATCCACCACAGAGTTTTGATGACTTAACAAAGCCTGAGTGGAAGAAGAGCTTAATTGTTGAAGACCCAAGAACAAGTTCAACTGGTGCCGCATTCCTGCTGTGGACAATTGCCGTTTATGGAGACCCAGGATGGCTCTACTTCTGGGAGAAGCTTAAGCCGAACATCTATCAAATAACCAAGGGCTGGGACGCTGGATGGGAGATGTGGGACAAAGGCGAAGCCCCGCTGTTTGTCAGCTATGCAACAGACCCGGCTTATTCTGCTTATGAAAGCGGTAAAGAACCAGATATTGGGGCAATAATCTTCAAGGAAGGAGGCTACCCACAGATTGAAGGAATTGGTCTTGTCAAAGGAGCAAAGCATCCGGATTTGGCTAAGAAGTTCATTGAGTTCGTTCTCAGTGAGGACTTCCAGAAGGAGATTCCACTCACAAACTGGATGTTCCCAGTGAATAAGAACGTCCAGCTTCCAGATGTTTTCAAGTATGCAGTTAAGCCAGATAAGCTTGTGAGTCTTGATCCAAAAGAAATTGAGCAGAACTACTCAAGATGGCTTGAGGAGTGGACAAAGCTCATGATTGAGGGCAAGACCCCGGAGGAGATAATTAAGGAGAGGCAAGGGTGATTTTTCGGTTCTTGTTATTTTTCTTGTTTTTGTGATTTTTGGCTCTTTGCAGTCTTCTTTTCTGGAATATTGTTCCAAGAGTTCTTTGGAAGTTTTTAGTAATTATCTGTTATTAAACCACATCATGTTACAGATTTTCCATAAAACTATAACATTTTAAATGTGCACATTTGGATTTGAGGTTTTTGAGGGCGTTTTTAGTATGCTCTCCTCATGGAAAGATGACCATTTTGGATTTAGGGAGGTTTGAGGTTATATTTTTGGGATTAAAGTGTTTCTTGAATGTTGGAATTCTCTTGGACATTTTTGTGTAGTAAAAAATTGAACTTGCTTAATGATTATACACCTCAAGAAAAGCTCCAAGATGCCTTGAATTAGAAAGTCATCCCAGCTCGGTTATTGAACCTTCAGCAAAAAGCTTTTATAATTCAAGCGTTTTTATGATTTTATTGAGGAAATAGGACAAAATTGTGCCCTGTTTCAATAAGACTCTAAGAGAATTGAAATTATATAATAATAATGCACGCATGTCTGTGGTGAATACTGTTTCAATAAGACTCTAAGAGAATTGAAATTTGATCATCATTTGGGACTTCGTGAAAAGCCTGTTCAAGTTTCAATAAGACTCTAAGAGAATTGAAATCGTTTATGTATTTCAAGGCGTCTCTGAGGTTCTTTCGGGTTTCAATAAGACTCTAAGAGAATTGAAATAAACAACATCATAATATGTTAATTCTTTCACGGGCGCGTTTCAATAAGACTCTAAGAGAATTGAAATAACATCCCTGTGCGACTTGTCGCTGTATGGGTTCCAGGTTTCAATAAGACTCTAAGAGAATTGAAATTGCAAAGGCGAGAGAATAATCTTCTTTTCTCTCCAATGTTTCAATAAGACTCTAAGAGAATTGAAATATTCGTTGACTTATCTAAGAGATCGCCGACGCCGGTTTCAATAAGACTCTAAGAGAATTGAAATGAGAAGAGTGTTTTCAAGGTTGTTTTTGAGGATAAGGAGTTTCAATAAGACTCTAAGAGAATTGAAATGGAGTTTGATCCTAAGCGAATGGAGTATAGGATTATAGTTTCAATAAGACTCTAAGAGAATTGAAATAATTAAGCGTTATATTTTTGACAATTGCAAACTCACCAGGTTTCAATAAGACTCTAAGAGAATTGAAATTTTCAGCTAATTTCATTGCTAATCTCTTATTCAGCTCAGTTTCAATAAGACTCTAAGAGAATTGAAATTATGTTATGCTCAAATA
>CAZTOS010000043.1:0-20080 GCA_964615185.1 uncultured Thermococci archaeon | reverse complement strand
TCAGCTGGGCGGTGCTGTCAAAGCCCTTTTCCTTCTCGAAGAGGAGAACCCTTGTGGTGTTCTCAAAGATATCAACGACATCCTCTCTTGTAATTGGCTTCTTCAGCTCGACCATTATTGAGTGAACATGCATTATTGTAGTTGGCACAACAAAAGCTGTCGTCTCAATGTTTATTGGAATAACTGTTTGAACATCCGGCCCGTGATGGGATGGAACTTCAACGGTTGGTTTTATGGCATTGATCGGACCTCTCTTGATGTCATTTGGATCAGCGGCTCTTCTAATCATCACAGCGTAAACGTAGTCAATGTACTCTTGAAGAGCTGAGAGTGTTCTTGTTAATCCGGTTGTGTTGCAAGAAACTACTCTAACGTAGCTCTTCCCGAGAGCTTTCTCATAGTTTGCCTGAGCAACAAAGGAAACCTCTGCAACATCAGCCTTTTCTCCACCTTGAAACACTGCTTTAACTCCGTACTTTTCATAAATTGGCTTATTCCTTGCTCCCATTCCTCCTGGAGTCGCATCAACGATAACGTCAACTTTCTGAAGCAAGTCTTCTAAGGTTCCGGCAACTTCAAAACCTACTTTTTCAAACCTTGGCAAAAATTCCTCTGACGCCGCATATACTGGAATGCCAAGCTCCTTTGCCCTGTAAGCTTCAAAGTCTGGCTTTGTCTTTGTTACACCTATAAGTGCCATATCATCTTGCTTTGTGACAGCATAAGCTACTCTCTTCCCTATTGTCCCGTAACCGTTAATTCCCACCTTAACTTTCACAGAAACCACCTCCAAAAATTATTTTAACAAGTTGATACTTAAACGTTGCTTTCACTGGAGGTGTTATGAAGAACCGTTTGATATATGAAACGAACGTTCGATTTATCAAACGATAGTTTTATATACTGAACGATCTTAACATTGGTCATGATTGATGAATTTAGGAAGTTTGCTGGCTTTAGGATTTTGGAATACTTTCTTCTCAATCCCACAAGAGAGGTGCATCTAAAGGAGCTGGCAAGGGAGCTGGAGGTTTCTCCTGCTACAGTAAAGCACTATTGTGATCTTTTTGCAAAAGAAGGTATACTCATCGTCAAAAGGATCGGCAACATGAGAATTTTCAAGCTGAACAATGACTACTTTGCCGTTAAAGAAATTAAAAGAGCATACATGATTTTAAAGCTTAAAGAAGTTGGAGTTGAAAGCCTGTGTTCTTCCTGCTATTCTCTTGCAGTTTACGGGAGCGTAGCATCTGGAGAATTTAACGAAAAAAGTGATATAGATCTGCTTGTAATAAGCAAGGAAAGCTGCATAGACTATTCGGTTATCAGAAAAATCGAGGCGGCTCTTGGAAAAGAGATTCAGCTAACCGTATTCCAGCCTCATGAGTGGGAGATCATGAAAAGGAATAAAAATCCCCTTGTCAATGAAATCCTCAGGAATCATGTGCTTATTAAGGGGGTGCCTTTGTGAATCTGCAGGAATGCATCGAGAAGGGCTTTATAAGACAAGACTTTTCTGCTCAATATAGAGTTGAGAGCTCCATTGAGATTGCTTATAGGTTCCTACGCTCCGCAAAGAGAAATTTGGATATAGAAGAGTATGAAATGGCTCAGATAGCGGCATATAATGCAACCTTTCATGCTGCAAGGGCTCTATTGTTTGCTAAAGGGTACATAGAGAGAAGTCATCTTTGTTTGTCTGTTGCTATCAGAGAGCTCTATCCTGAACTTAATGATATGATCAATACCTTTGACAGACTTCGTATTTCAAGACACAATGTGCAGTATGGAGGAAAAAGGGTTTCCAAGGAGGAGGTATTGTTTGCAATTTCTTTTGCTGAAGAGTTTTTAAAGACCGTTGAAAGAACTTTGGAGGTGATGTAAATGTTCGCTGAAATTCTCACGATTGGTGATGAACTCTTAACTGGGCACACCGTTGACAGCAACTCCTCTTATATTGCTCAGAGATTAACAGAGAAAGGTTACTGGGTGAGGAGAAAAACAACCGTGGGGGATGATGTTGAGGAGATAAAAACCGTAATCAGGGAGATACTCTCAAGAAAGCCCTCTGTACTGATTATTTCTGGAGGATTGGGGCCGACTCATGATGATGTTACAATGCTTGCCGTGGCAGAAGCTTTAGGCAAAAAGCTCGTTTTGAGGAAAGACTGTTTGAAGAGAATTAAGAAATTTTACCACGAGCTTTATGAGAAAGGTCTCATAGATGATCCAGAGCTAAATGAAGCACGTAAAAAGATGGCATATCTCCCTGAAAATGCTCAACCTCTTGAAAACAGGGAGGGTGCTGCTCCGGGAGCTTACATCGAGCATGAAGGCGTTAAAATCTTTGTTCTGCCCGGGATGCCGAGGGAAATGAAGGCTATGCTTGAGAACGAAGTTCTTCCAAAGCTTGGCGAAAGGAAGTTCATTCAAAGAAAGCTGCTGGCGGAAATCACAGATGAGTCAAAGCTTGCTCCAATTTTGAATGAAACTTTAAAGCATTTTCCCGTGAAGATTCACTCCTCACCGAAGGGCTTTGGAAAATATATTGGCATAATTCTCTTTGGTGAAGATGAAGAGATCATAGAAAAGGCTAAAAGCTTCATGGAGGAAAAAGGGATAAGGTTTGAGGAAGGTTGGTGATGGTGGGAAATCCTAATAAACTACTTACGTGGAGTTAGTCTGGGAGGCTGGTTTGATGGAGCGCGCTTCAGTTAATGTTGAGTATGTTTTGAAGGAATTGGAAAGACTTAAGGTTGAGATTCAGCGCTTAGAGGCAATGCTTATGCCGGTTCAAAAGGATGATGGGATAAGTGAGGAAGAGATAAAGGAGATTCTCAGGGAGGCAAGAAATCCAAATCCTGGCGACTGGGTTGATGCTGACGAGCTTGATGAGGAGGAGTAAGATGACATTCACCGTCAAGGTTCACAAACAAGTCAAGAAAAAGCTGAAAGAACTTCCAAATGTCCATCGCAGATGTTTTCTGGAGCTGAAAGATATACTTCACTATGAAGCAGTCCCAAGAGACAAGTATGATATAATAAAACTTGAGGGAACTGGGAATATTGACATCTATCGTATACGCTTGGGAAGCTACAGGATAATTTACTCAGTCAATTGGAAGGAGCGTCTTATAATGATTCATCGGTTAAAAACAAGGGAAGATGCATACAAATGAGTTAACACAATCCTCTGGAGTGATTGTTATGCTTCCCCAAGAAGTCCGGACAATCATTGAGGAAATGAAAGCTGAGCGAATTCGAGGGGCAAGCTACTTGGCTAAAAGAGGTGCCGAAGCTTACCTAAAGCTTGCCGAGCTTTTGACTGGAGAAGAGCTTTTTGATGCTCTGAAGGAGATGAGAACTGAGATAATAAGGGTTAACCCAACCATGGCATCTCTCTACAACTTGATTCGCTTTATTCCTCTGACAAACAATCCAGAGTTCGTTAGAGCAAAAGCCGAGGAGTTCATAAAGCTTAGTGAAGAAGCAAAAAGGGAGATTGGTAATATAGGAAGCGAGCTGATTGATGAAAACGAGGTAATAATCACGCACTCCTTTTCTTCAACGGTTTTGGAGGTTCTAAAAGTAGCAAAGATGAAAGGTAAGCGCTTTAGGGTAATTCTCACGGAGAGTGCTCCAGATTATGAGGGCTTAGCTTTAGCTAAAGAGCTTGAGGTACTCGAGATTCCTTTTGAAATTATCACCGATGCCCAGCTCGGGCTCTTTGCAAAGAAAGCGACTTTAGCGTTAGTTGGGGCAGATAATATAACCAGAGATGGTTGCGTGATAAACAAAGCCGGCACGTATCTTTTGGCGTTAGCTTGTCATGATAGCGGCGTTCCTTTTTATGTTGCGGCTGAGAGCTTTAAGATTCACCCAGAGCTTAGGGCTGAGGAAGTTGAGATCGTGGAAAGAAAATTCAAGAGAAATCATTTTCTGATAAGAAACTATCTCTTTGATATAACATCTTGGAAGTATGTGAGAGGGATTATTACGGAACTTGGGATTTTGGTGCCGCCAAAGGAGGTTTAGGATCAAACTTCAATAATTTTGAAGCCCTCTTTTGCTGCAATAATCAGCTTCCCTTTAAATTCTTTGAGATTTCAGCGTTGCCTTCTCTTATCATTTCCTCGCTTAGCTGTGGATATTCTTTAAGTATTTCCTCAATGCTCATACCAGCAGCTAACATCTCAAGTACATCACTAACCAGTATCCTTGTTCCTTTAAAAACAGGTTTTCCATGACAAATTTCGGGATCAACAACTATCCACTTCATGCTTTACTTTTACTCTGGAAAGTGTTATAAGTATATTGGTTAGAGCATTTCACATGCTGTCTTTGAAAATGTAATCAATCAAAATAAAATCTAACCCAGCAATTTATCCCAAAGCCTTTTCAATCAATGCTCTAACGTGAATTTCCGCGGTATCGAGAACTTCAGCACTAACATCCCCTGGTTTTATGGCTAATGGAAGCTCCGTGCATCCTAATATAACACCTTCAATTCCTTGTTCGCTTATATATTTCTCTATGAGGTCTAATAAGTAGGGGTTGCTTTTAAAGTTTCCAAATACGGACTCTTCGAAGAGTATTCTGTTTATTTCCTCAATCTCATTTTCATTTGGTACTATGATCTCGAAGCCCTTCTCTTTGAGTGCTTCTTTATAAAACGGCATTGTCATTGTGGTTTTGGTTCCTAAAAGAAGAAGCTTTCTCAGTCCTCTTCTTTTAGCTTCCTCAGCAACTGCATCAACTATGCTGACCATTTCAACGTTTACAGCCCTTTGAACATCGGAAAACACCATGTGGGGAGTGTTTGCCGCAATCCCAATCACTTCAGCTCCAGCCCTTTCTAAGGCTTTTGCTGCATTTATTAGGATTTTCTTTCTCCCTTCCCAGCCATTAGGGTTGTCCTTGAACTCCTTGAAGTTGATGCTGTAAATGATTAGCTCCGGATAAAAATATGGCTCAAACTTTTCTCTTGAGATCTCAATGAATTTTTTGTAATAGTAGAGTGTTGATTCTGGACTCATTCCACCTATTATCCCTATCTTTTTCACACTTCCACCTCCGAGAAATTGAAAAAAAGTTTATGAGACTTTTTAATGAAAACGTCTTCATAAAACTAAAGCATCTCAACAATCTTGTCCCAGATCTTTTCAGCCAGTTCTCTCTTGTTCATTCTTGGGAACTTTTCGACTTTATCTTTTGTGACCAAGTAAACCTCATTTTCTTCGCTGCCGAAGGCGATCTCGCCTTTGTTGGCAATCACAACATCGCTTTTGGCTTTCTCAATCTGGTTTCTTGCCTGAGCAATAAGCTCTTCCTCGCTAACACCATATTCAGCCTTAAATCCAACCAAGAACACATTCGGCTGTATCTCCTTTACCCTCTGGATTATCTTTGGGGTTGGAACCAATTCCAAAATGAGTGTTTGTCCGCTCTTTATCTTCTTTTCAGCCCTTTCTTTTGGCTTGAAATCGCTGACAGCAGCTGCCAAGATTACAACATCATATTTTTTACTCATCAGCTCATTTTCTATTGCATGTAACATTTCTTCAACGGTCTCAACTTCAATTTGGTTTTCCACAAAGCTTGGTACGCTTCCCTTGGTTTTGATTAACGTTACCTCAGCTCCCCTGAAGTCAGCCTCTTCCGCCAGAGCAACGCCCATTTTTCCAGAACTTTTGTTTGTGATGAACCTTATTGGGTCAATGTATTCTCTTGTAGCCCCCGCTGTGACTAAAACCCGCTTACCTTTCAAATCCTTCCTGTGGAGCTTTTTAATAACGCGGTAAACGATTTCATCAATGCTGGCAACTTTTGCTTTGCCTTCTTCGAATTTTGGCCCTATAAACTCGACACCAAGTTTTTTGAGCTTCTCTATATTCTCCTTCACTATTGGATGTTCATACATGCTTGAATGCATAGCAGGGGCTATCATTATCGGCGTATGGGCAAAAGCCGTTGTTACAACTGTTGTTACAGGAGTATCGTCAATTCCGCATGCTATCTTTGAAATTGTGTTTGCAGTTGCTGGGCACACTAAAACCAAATCCGCTTTATTTTCATGCTCACCACAGAGTTCAACATGCTCTATAAACCCGGTAATCTCAGTAACTACGGGATTTCCAGTTGCAAACTCCATTGCATAGGGACGAATTATTTTCTGGGCGCTTTCGCTCATAACAGCATGAACCTCTGCCCCGTGTCTTATCAGCTCTCTCGCCAGCTTTACACACTCAACTGCTGCTATGCTTCCGGGAATGGCAAGAATAATTTTCTTACCAACAAGCTTTCTGCTTTTAGTGGCATAAATCAGCTTAACATGATGGAGCATAATTCTCACCAAGAAGGTATCATCTTTTGTGTTTATAACATTAAGGTTTTTGAAAAATAACACTCCTCATCCTGAAGGAGGAAAGCTTTCAAGATTGTAAAATCATGTCAGTGCTCCTTCAAGAGCAATTATGACCATAGGCTTAGCGTTTATTTTTACTACCTTTAAATTGGAGATAACAGTGGATCAGCCCCTCAATTTCTCTGTAGTCTTTCTCTTCTTTCCCAAGCATCTTTCTAAGCCTTTTATTTTCCGCAACAAGTCCAGAAAGCTGGATTGCCAAGTTTTGGTTGTCCATTGCTATTCCATAGGAAGCAAACTTTAGCGGAGACCATTTGCCTTCAACTTCGTAGAGCTTTTCTTCAAGCTTTTTCACTTCTTTTCTCAGCTTTTCAACATTCATGTTGATGCTTTCATCTAAAAACTCTCCGAGAAGGATTATTTTGAGGGCCTCATCTAATCTAAACCCATGCTTTTCGGCAATCTCCCTAATCCTCTTAAAAACTTCATCATCAATTTGAAATACGACTTTTCTCCAACCTACTTCAGGCTTTACTATCTTTCATTTCTTCTCTCAGTTTTCTGTTTTCCAAGCTGAGTTGCAATCTAAGCTTTTTCATTTTTTCTTTATCTCGCTTGGCTTTTTCACTGAACTCTAACAGCATTTTATAGTGAGCTTCAACTTCCTTGAGCTTCTTTTCCAGCCTCTCACGCTTTTCAGCTATATACTTAATTTCAAGGAGCTCCAGAGTCCTCTCAAGCTCGTCAAAGGAAGTGAACTTCTTCTGGATTTCTCGCTTTTCCTTTCTAATTTTTTGAAATTCCTCACAGCTAACCCCAATCTCTATTTCCAAGAAAAACACCTCTAAAGATTGAGTGCGGTTTTCGTTTCTTTACAAAATTAACCTTCAATGGGAGACCCTTAAGGCTCTCAATAACTTTGAGCACTGATGTTGCTTCTCTTTCTGTCGGAGCTTCTTTTGAGCGGTAGTCAAATTTTTCAATAAAAGACCTCATGAGAGATTTTAGTGTTTCAAGCTTTTTTATTTGAATTTTTCTCAGCTCTTCGGTTAGTTTTGGACTTCTTTTCCGAAGGAGGGACATCAGCTCTTCATAGTGCTTTTTGCATAGAATTGCTTCTGAGTTCTTATAGTCTTCAATAAGTTCGCTGAATCTGTCAGATAGAGCTTCTATGGTGTGCTGCTCCTTTATCTCGACTAAATCACAAAGGTAGCATTTCTTCTCTTCGAGATTTTTCTTGCTTTTGAGGGAATTAATGTAAATTGAAAGCATGTGTTCGTAAATTATTGCAACTCCAAGCCCACCGTAGAGGGGGTTTGAATATGCTATCTCTTTAAGCTTCCATGCATGATAGGTGCATAAGCCTAAGCTCTCTGCAAACTTCTCTCTAACGCTGGGACTGTTGACATGCTCATAAAGTATCTGGCCGATTATATCCTCTTCGTACTTTTTGAGTATCCTGCACACTGGACAGCCGGACTCTTGAATAGCCTCTCTTAAATAAATCTCAATCAAACCCATAGCCATTCCTCAGAAGCTGAGCAAATCGCTTAACGTTCTCAATGCTCTGTATGTGTTCTGGAAGTTTGAAATTCCAAGTTCAAGGGATCGTCTGAATCCTCCATTGGGATTCTGCAGTGCTCTAATGAATCTTACATGCCCTTTTATGTGCCTTGGCTTTTTCCCAAGAAGCTTCAAAGCCCTTACCGCATAGAAGGTAGGTTCGAGGTATGGGGGTAGAGACATTGGAACTTCTGTAAATCCTCCATAGACTTCGCACTCTTCAAAAAATCTTGTTTTTGGTATTGGATATCCCAGAGCATTGAGGGAATATATAGCCTGATACGTCATTGTAACAGTCGGCTGGTTCACTCCGTATCCGTTTCCTTTTCTAAAACCTTCTATGAAATCCCTAATCTTCTCTTTCATCTCATCGGTGACTTTATAGTTCAGCAATGAAACAAGCCTCATGACCCAATAGGTTGATTCTAATGGAGTTGCTGCTCCGAATTCCTCGCTTCCTCCCAAGCCAACGGAGAACTGCTCTTTCAGGGGATTATATTTCGTAAAGATGTGCTCAAGTTTTTCTTTTGCCAAATCCTCAGCACCTAAAATTGCAAGTGCTTCGCCGGCCATGGCCAAAGCAACTGTGGCTCTGTAAGGCTGAGCGGAATTATTTAAAAATTCAATTGTTTTTTCCTTTTCTGGAATTTCAAGATTGAGCAGGTCATAGATTTTAACAGCGTAGTAGGTGTCATTTATATTAGTCTCGTTCAACATTGAGACAAAGCAGTAACCGCCATCTTCATGACGCCTCTTTGAGATGTAGTTTATAACTGCATTTAAATTTACATATCTCGCAAGCTTCGAGCCCATTCTACCGCCTCCTTTCATTTTTATGAGCACGAGTGGGTAGAACAGGCGTCATCAGCCCTTAACGGGCGGTTTGGGCTCGAAGCCCGGGCGGACGCCATCGCCCGACTAAACGTGAGAAAGAAAACATTTAAAGATTTTGGTTCATTGTTTTAATTAAAGCATTTGCAGGTGAAATCATGGAAACTGTGTGGTTCGTGTACATAGGCAACAATTCATACAGAGATGTCGTTTTTTATGCATACACTGATGTTAATAAATACTTAGCTGAGAATAGCATTCCCATTAGACTTATTTTCCATCATCCTCAGATTAAAATCAAGGAATATGAAAATAAGAACAGCAAATCAAGCCCAGAAAAGGATATTATCTTAGAATCCAAACCCGGTTTCACAATAACAATCAACACCGGAAAGGAGAAGGTGATAGCATACTCCCTTGAAGGAATTCTTGATGTTCTCTATGGATGGCTGGTCAAAACTCGGCATGAAGTTCAGGAGATATACGAGAGGTATCAAATCAATTCCGGTGATGAAATCCCTGATACTGTCATAGGGGTTGTCAGTTTTCCTCTTGTCACAAGGAATCCATATCTCGATTTCTACGAAAAGTTCCTTGGGGTTCAAAAAAAGGTTTCTGGTCTGAATATTATAGCTGTCTCTGTGAGCCCGTTTTATCATCCAAACAAGTTTAAGTTCTCAAACAGGATTTTTAAGGCAATTCTCCATGAACTTGGTCATGCCTTTGGATTGAGCCACTGTTCTGAAAACTGTGTTATGAATCCTCCTTTAACCATTGAGGAATGGGACTCCAGGGTTCCCGATTTTTGTCCTAAATGCTTTTTGGAGCTGAAGAGAAATGTTGAATGGAAAGAGAATAAGCGTGATAATACCAGCTTACAACGAGGAAAAGAGAATAGGGAAAGTTCTTCAGAGGATGCCTGACTTCATCGATGAGGTCATTGTGGTCGATGATGGGAGTAAAGATAAAACAAGTGAAGTGGCGAGAGGATTTGGAGCAAAAGTCATTAGACTTGAGCGGAATCAGGGAAAGGGCAGAGCCATGAGTGAAGGTATTAAAAAGGCTAATGGAGATATAATCGTTTTTATTGATGCTGACGGACAGCACAAGCCTGAGGAGATTATAAAACTCGTCAAGCCCATTGTCAATAGTGAAGCGGATTTTGTTATTGGTTCCCGTCTGATAAAAGTTCAGGGGGAGAGGCCACTAATAAGGAAGATAAGCAATTTCATAACAACATCTCTCATTCGTTTAAAGCTTGGAATCAGTGTCAAGGATACTCAAAGTGGATTCAGAGCAATCAGGAGGGAATTTTTACCCGAGATTGAAAGCAAGAGGTATGAAGTTGAAACTGAGGTTTTGATAAAGGCCGTGAAAAAGGGTGCGAGGGTAAAGGAAGTTCCGGTTTCGATGATCTATGGTGTTGAAACCGGTCATTTTAGGCTTGAGGACATTTTACGATTTCTACATTCTTTAGTGAAATATTGAAAGCCGCCTGTTGATTTTTGTCTAATTATTCAATTTAGTTTTAAGAATCTAAACATGTTCTTAGAAAAAACTTATATACATGAATTGCATATTTACCATGATGCATTTTTGTTGTGGTGATATATGATGCGCTTTCTAATAAGACTCCGAAATGAGAATTTGGAATTTAAGGTGCCATATAACCATCTGTATTATTTGCAGGGTTTGATATACCGAAGAATTCAGCACATGAATCCAGGGCTGAGCTTATCTCTACACAAACCAAAGACCCCCAAGCTCTTCACTTTCTCGCTCTTCATGACTAAAGAGCGGCATAGGATAAATGGCAACAGTGAATACTTCATTGGTAGGAAAGATGCTTTCTTCTACTTTTCAACAGCTGTCCCAGAGATAGCCGAGGCTTTCATAGGGGGTCTTTTGCAGGAGCCGGAAGTTCAGCTTTGGGGTGAGAGATTTTACGTTGAGACGGTTAAAGCCTTACCAGAGCCAGTTTCATTCAATGGGAGGAAATACTCAACGCTTTCTCCAATAGCAGTCACTACTTTAAAGCCCCAGTTTGGAAAGCTGAAGCGTTACGACTTGGGGCCAGATGAGCCAAAGTTCTATGAGAATCTGAGGGAGAACCTGAAGGGGAAGTATCTACTGATCTATGGTAAAAAGCCTCCGGAGGATTTTAAAATTGAAGTGCTGAATGTAAAACCCAAGCGCTTCGAGGTGAAGCCTGGTATTTTCCAGAGGGCTTGGCACATGGTGTTCAAAGCTTATGGGGATGATGAACTGATTAGAGCTGGTTATCTTGTCGGCTTCGGGGAGAAGAACTCTTTGGGATTTGGGATGGTGAAGGTTGATAAATCCAAGAAGGGAGGTGGAAAGAATCGGAAAAGGAAAAGTAAAGAGGCTTGATGAGTTTTTAAAAACATATCCCTCTGCTAAAGGTTCAGCAACCCATAAGCATACATCAGGAAAAGCCTCTACTGCAAAAGAACCATTATTAGAGTGGACAGGGCATCCATTTGTTGATGCAGGTTTAGTGGCAATCTTGCTAATTGCCAATAAGAATAAACCAGAGGAGCTTACCAGGGAGGACATAGAAAAGGCAATAGACTTTGCGGCGGAGCTTTATGCAACGAAAGAGTGGAGTTCGAGTTATATTCATGCCATGTTAATGCCAAACAATGGAATAATACTTGCAAATCCAGGCACAACAGGACCAATAAGTACGGCAATCAAAAACGCAATAAAACAAGAAAAAAGTCTAAAATTCAAAGATAGCACTAAAAGAGAAATAGCTAAAAGGATATCTAAGAACTTTGATTCTCTCTTAGCTGAGGAGATTATCAAGTTTCTGGAATCCATCTCAGAAGAATCTTTAAATACTGATATCAGAGACATTGAGAAATTTACCAAAAAACTTACAAAATTAGTTCTCTCTCAACCATTTGTTACAAGAGCTATCCAAAGGAGAATTAAAGATAACCTATTGAACCTTTTCAAAGATGCCACATCAAAAAACGAATCTTTAGACACACCTTCTTGTATAATATGTGGAAAACGGAAAACTTATACTAAAAAGGAGGCATATCGTTCAGTGTTTCCATTGCTTGGTAGTGGGGATGTTCCAAATTATTTCCATTCAGCTAATCCTCGTGGTGCCGACATCTGTGCTCACTGTATTTTCCTGACGCAATTTATGCCTCTAGTTTCATATAAGCTTTCAAGAGTTTTGGTAATTCATGCATATCCCTATGAACTCATGCTTGAACTTTCTAAAGAAGCTCTTGAGGATGTAAAAAGACGTAAGCTTGCATCAGAAGCAAGAGGTTTCAAAAGACCTGAGAACTTTCTATTTCATCTGATAGGTGAAATAACGAGGAGAATAGAACGTGATGAATTCTGGGAGAATGCCTCAGTTACTTTATACTACTTCGCTTGCAATAACCAAAGACAAGAGCTTGTGGTAATTCACATTCCTACTCCAGCACTCAGGTTTGTTGCCTATGCAAATCTCGTTGACTATATTGGCTGGAAACACATTGTTTCTATGGGTTGGAGAAGGCAGCCTAAGGAGGAACAATTTGAAGAATTTGAGCGCAAATATTCCAATGAGGTTTATGCCAAGCTTCTGAACAATAAAAGCATTCTCCCATATTTCTACGATTCCAAAAACAGGAGGGCAAATACAAGCTGGCATCTTTTGGCTTTTTATTGCTCGGAGGTGTTGGGTTTGGATAAAGAGGCATTGGAGTTTATTAAAAGTGTTGGAGATAGGATTGTTGAAACCCTGAAGAAGCTTCCAGACAATAAGCTGAGAAGAAGAGTCAGGGAACTTGAAGGAGCTGAAAGATTATATCAGTTTGAAGCTTTCTTTGTAAGACTTGAGAAAGACCGGCAAGAGCTTGGCATTGAAAAGCCCTTAATGACGTTTGATGAGTTTGCAAGAATTCTTACAGCCTATGGAGAAGATATAAATGTCTCCTGGAAAACAGTCAGGAATCTTCTCTTATTCCGCGTTTACGAAAAGCTCCATGACAGATTGATGAAGATGGAAAATTCCGAAGAGGAATTAGAGGTAGAAGAAAGTTTGGGTATTTATGCTGGAGGAGGGGAAAAAGAATGAGGTTTGCTGTTGGTATGGTTTTGATTGATGTCCCACATTCAGCTTTAAACATGCTCGGCATAGATGAAAGCCTTCCGGATAGAAACGTCACGAGAGTTAAGAAATTCCGTAAGGGTGGAAAGAGTTATCCCTATGTTTCTCCTCAGGCATGGCGTTATTGGTGGAGAAAGACCCTTGAAGAGCACTTTAAGTGGGAACTTTCACCTTTATTTAGAGAGCAAAAACAAGTTTTTACAGCTGCCAATCCAATAGAATATCCTGATGATGACATTTTTGGATACATGAGGGCATTTAAGAAAGGTAACACAAATATAACAGTTACAAGAGTTTCCCCACTCAAGAATACGCCATTAATTTCACTTTTACCGGATAGAAGCTCAGTCACAGTTGATGAAGGTTATGCATCAAGACATGAAGGTGATCCAGTTCCATATTCACAAGAATTTTACTCAACAGTGCTCAAAGGAGCATTTTCTTTGGACTTAGATGCCGTTGGGCGATTCACAATAATAGATAAGGCCGGCTTTAAGAACTTGCTGAGAAAAGACGAAATTCCAAAGAGTCTTAAAGAATTGAAAAGTGAGCACGAAAAAATTGTTTCAAAAGCAAAGAAGCTTGGTGTTCAAATGAATGAAAAAGAATGGCTAATGCCATCAGAAATCAGGAAAAAACGCGCTGTTGAGACAATCAAAGCCCTCCGTTATATTTTCGGTGGAGCAAAACAAACGCAATATCTAACAGATGTAACACCCAAATTTGTAATCCTTGCAATGCTAAAGGGAGGCATAAATCCATTCATTAGCAATATAGTGTACGAGGACAAAGGGGAGATAAAGCTCGATGCAGAGGCATTAATTTCGAGAATCCTCGAATTCAAGGAGCTTCTCAATCCAAAGAAGATATTCATAGGAAAAGATAAGGGTTTCATGAAAGAATGGGAAGGAGAACTAAAGAAAGTCAAAGAAGCCTTAGAAAATGAGGGAATTGAAGTTGAAATTACAACGGTTGGTGATGCCATAGAGAAGTTTGCAAAAGAAGTTGAGTCCTACTACGGGTGAGCTCATGATACGAGTAAAGCTCAAAAGTTGGACAGCTAGCTTTCGATACCCCACATTCCAGTCGGGTTACCAACCTACGTTACCAGTGCCTCCTCTTTCGACTATTCAGGGACTCTTGTCTGCAGCAAAAGGTGAAATTATCTCCTTCAGTGAAGTACCATTTGTCGGCTATGTCTTTATCAGTGAAGGGAGGGGTGTTGACCTTGAAAGAATTTACGCCTTAGGAAAACCTGAAACCGATGTAATGAAGCGTGAAGTGCTCCTTGACAACACTCTTTATCTTTACCTTCCTGATGAATGGGAAAAGTATTTCAGAAAACCAAAATTCCAGCTGTTGCTTGGGCGTTCGAGCGATATAGCTACAGTGGAAGAAATCAAGCAGAGTGAACTTGAAAAGCGTGAAAACGTTCCTGTTGGAGGTACAATTGTTCCAGTGTCCGCAGGTTTGCCAGGGATAATTCACGCTCTTCCAGTGGAGTTTGACTACTCAACAATTCCAAGAAGAGCAAAGTTCGTAAAGCCTTTTACGATTCTTCCATTTCCGAAGACTAAAGGTCAGAGAAAGAGACAAACATACAGAGGAACACTAACTTATGACTCAGAAATAGATATTGGAGTGTGGATTTATGAAAGTCTGTATGGCGAAGTTCAATCCAAATGACTTTCTTGAGTGCCATATCAATGATGCCCTTAATGTTATGAAGAGCATGAAAACAACATTTCCATGGATTCCTGAACTATCCAGAAAAGATATTTGGGAGCTTCTCTTTTATTCTATCCTTTTACATGATCTTGGTAAATGTGCTGTAGGTTTTCAAAAAGCCGGAGCACAAAGGAAGATCTGGGGTTATCGTCATGAGATTCTTTCGACAGCGTTTACACAGTTTTTGGATTATACAGAGGAAGATAAGAACTTAATTGCACTTGCAATTCTGACTCATCATAGATACTTGACTGAGCTACCAGTTCCTACTAAAGTTGAGGAATTTGTGTGGGAAAACTACCTTGAGAAGATTGATGAGCTTCTTAAAAATGCTGACTATATTGAAGAAGTGTTCCTTCCAAAAATTCCCTATTGGGAAATCTACATTCTTGGGAAGACTCTTGGAAAGTTCAAACTTCCTAGTGACTGGAAAGAGAAAGTTAAGGAGTACGATTTTGATAGGTTGCTCAAGTGGTATGAGCAAAATTGTGAAAGTCACAAGGATGTGTTGATTTTTCTCAAAGGCTTGTTAAATGCATGTGATCATCTCTCTTCAGCTGGTGAAAATTCAATAAGGCTCCTTCCATTTGTGGCTGAGAGTATCGAGCTTAAAATTCCAAGAGAAAAATGGAGACCAATCCAAAAACAAGCCAATCAGATTAGAGGAAACCTTCTTCTAAGGGCACCAACGGGATATGGCAAAACGGAAGCTGCTCTTCTCTGGGCAGATGCTAATACCCATTGGACTAAAAAAGGAGTTTCAAACAGGATTTTTTATGTTCTCCCCTATAAGGCAAGCATTAATGCAATGCATGATCGTCTGTTGAGATATTTTAAAAGTCCCGAACTAGTTGGAGTGCTCCACAGTTCATCGACCTATTACCTTTATGCTTCAAATCTTGAATATAAACGTCTTTCAAGTCTATACCAGAAGATATTCACACCATTAAAAGTTACGACACCATTCCAGATAATGAAAGCATTTTTTGGCGTCGGCTTCTTTGAAATGACACTAAGCGAACTTGCTAATGCTTTACTTATCTTTGACGAGATACATGCCTACGAGCCAAATGTTCTGGGTATAATCCTTGCAATGTTGGAACTATTGAAGAAATACAAGACAAAAACGTTAGTTATGTCTGCAACGCTCCCAGATTTCATTGAGGAACTTTTTACGGAAGTCTTGCATCCTAAGGAGTTAAAAGTTTCAGCTGAGGAGGCCGATTATTTCACAAGGCATCGTGTTAAAATCGTGGATGGTGCAATCGACTATAATCTTCAGGATCTTGTACAAGAATTCAAGAGGAAAAGTCTTACACCTGCATTAATTACCTGCAATACTGTTGATAGAGCAATAGAAGTTTATAAGCAACTTAAAAGCCTTAATTATCGTGTCATGCTTCTTCACAGTCGTTTTACTTATGGAGATAGAGAGGAGCTCGAAAGAAAGCTCAGAAATAATCTAAATAGCTATGATTTTGTGGTGGCTACACAAGTAGTTGAAGTTTCATTAGATATAAGTTTTAAAACAATCTTGAGTGAACCCGCGCCTCTTGATGCCCTCATTCAGCGCTTTGGAAGAGTCAACAGACAAGGATGGAGAGAAAAAAGAATAGCTGATGTGCATGTTTTAACTGAGGGTTCTGAGAAAGATAAGAATGTGTATAAGCCATATACCATTGTAGAACAGAGTATTAGAATCTTGGAGGACTTAAATGGGCAAGAACTCAGGGAATCACAGATTCCAGAACTCGTGAGTGAAGCTTATTCTCCTGTAAAGAAGGAGCTTACAGAAACAATTAAGGAGTACAGACAAATAGCTCTCGATCTTTTTAGTGGATTACAGCCTCTGAAGAAGAGTGAAAGCGAAAGAGAATTCTACAATATGTTCCAAGGTTTAGAAGTTGTTCCAATAAAGTTTGCGGGTAGAGTTGGTGAATTAATTTATAAAGGAAAAGGAATTGAGATTCACCGCTATTTAGTACCAATCCCCTATTGGAAATTTTTCGCAGTGCAAAGCAGACTCGGGAATGTCTTTACTTACGATAGAAAGCATCATATAACGATTGCTAACTTGAAGTATAGTCATGAGCTCGGTCTCCTTGATGAGTTGGAGGAGGACGAAATTTTATGATTATGCATGATTACAAGAAAAACTATAAAAATAATTACAAATTAATTTGTTATAGGTGAATTTGTAATGAAGAATCCATTCGTATATGGAGAACCCGTAAGCAGGGAAAACTTTGCAGACAGAGAGAAAGAGCTCGAGAAACTAAAAATTGAGATTTTGAGTGGCCAAAATGTCATAATTTACTCTCCGAGGAGATTTGGGAAGAGTTCCTTGGCTTACAATGCCTTACTTGAGCTTGAAGGCAAAGTTATTCCAATTTGGATAGACTGTTATGGAGTACTTACAAAAAAAGAGCTTGCGGAAAAGATAGCCTCTCAAGTATTGCAACATTGGAGAACAAAAAACTTATTTGAGAGCATTAGGAGGATATTCAAAACAGTTATCCCAAAAATAAAAATTGGCGAGAAAATTGAGGTGGAGTTCTCTATTGGAGAAGAAGAGAGGGCATTTGAAGAAGCTCTCAAACTCCCTCAGAGGCTGGCAGAACACTCAGAAAAAAGAGTTGTTGTGGTTTTTGATGAATTCCAAGAAATAGCAGAGCTTGGAGAACACGTTCTAAAAAAGATGCGCTCCGAATTCCAGTGGCATAGGGATGTTACTTACATTTTCATTGGAAGCCGAAGGGGCATGATGGAGAAAATATTCCATTCAGCTCAGAGCCCGTTTTACAATTTTGGAGGGCACATGGTACTAAAGAAGATACCTAAAGAGAGGTTTAAAGCATTCATATTGAAGAAGTTTGAGTCCACTGGAGTCAAAATAAATCCAGAACTTATTGAGGAAATTCTTGATTTGACTGAATGTCACCCCTACTATACTCAAAAGTTCTGTCATGAACTCTGGTACCTCGGAAAGCTGAAGGGAGAGCTAACCTTGGAAGATGTAAAAGAGACTTTTGAAAGAATGATAATTGAAAACGAAGCCAGCTATATAGAAATATGGGATTCTTTGCCAATTTCGCAGAAAAAGGTTCTTTTGGCAATTGCAAGAGGTGAAAAGGACATATACTCTGCAGATTTTCTTACTAAATATGAGTTCAAAACTGCCTCCCAAGTTCAATATTCAATAAAAGCCCTGTGGAAAAAGGAGCTTGTACACAGGATTAATGGATCTTACGAAATAAGTGACCCCTTCCTAAAGCACTGGTTGCTGTGGAGGTTTGGACATGGATAATTATCCCCTCAATGAACTCTTGATTAGGGGCACAGAAATAAACTACCTCTTCATCTGCCCCACTAAGCTCTGGTATTTCTCTAAAGGCATAACTATGGAACAGGAAAGCGAATGGGTGGATTTAGGAAAATTCCTTCACGAAAGGAGCTACTTTGGAGAAGAAAAAGAAGTCCAGATAGGGAGCATAAAGATAGACTTCATCAAAAAAGGAGACATTATTGAAGTTCACGAGATCAAAAAGGGCAAATCAATGGAGAAAGCTCACGAGATGCAAGCCTTGTATTATCTCTACCACCTCAAAAAGCTTGGCATCAGGGCAAGGGCTGTCATCAACTACCCCAAGCTCAGAGAGACTAAAGAGATAAGCTTGGAAGGCAGGGAAAGCGAAGTTGAAGAAGCCATAAGGAAAGCCGAGCAGATAAAATCTCTTCCTGCTCCACCAAAACCCGTAAAAACAAAGAAGTGCAAAAAATGTGCGTATTATGAGCTGTGTTGGGTTTGAGGTGGTGATATGAGAAAGCTTCCCCTACTCATTGCGGCAATCTTGGTGCTTGTCTTGGCCTTCATTCCTTTATTTAGACAACAAAATTCGATCAGACAACAGGAAGAATATCCTGGCAAGGACAAAATAATCATCGTCTATGACAACAAAGCATTGAGCGGCTTTAAAAGTGCATGGGGCTTTGCTGCCCTTGTGAAATTCAAAAACTACACAATTCTTTTTGACACCGGTGGTGATGGTAGGATTTTACTGGATAATATGAAGAAGCTTGGCATTGACCCAAAGTCAATCCAGTATGTTTTTCTCTCTCACATTCATGGAGACCATACCGATGGATTGTGGGCAATTTTAAGGGAAAATCCAAATGTGACGGTGTTTCTTCCGGCTACCTTCCCAGAAGCTTTTAAAGAGAGAGTCCGCGGCTTTGGAGCAAAAGTCGTTGAAATTAACAATCCAAGAGAAATTTTGAAGGATATCTACACTACTGGGGTAATGTTTCCAGTAGGAGAGCAGGCTCTTGTTTTGAAGACTTCAAAAGGCTTGGTTGTGGTAACTGGGTGCTCCCATCCTGGAATAGTCAAGATAGTGGAGAGAGCAGAGAATATAACAGGAGAAAATGCCTACTTAGTTGTTGGGGGCTTTCACCTATTTGGAGCACCAGAAAGAGAAGTTAGAGCAATAGCTACAAGCCTCAAAAAGTTAGGAGTTCAAAGGGTCATGCCCTGCCACTGTACTGGGAGCAGAGCAGAGCGCGTTTTTGCAGAGGAGTTTGGAACGAATTATGTGGAATGTGGTGTTGGAAAGAGTGTAAGCTGGTGATATTATGAGAAAGAAGTCCCTAACTTTATTTTCGGATGGGACTCTCACCAGAAGGGAAAACACTCTCTACTTTGAAAACGCCCAGGGCAAAAGACCTCTTGCCGTTGAAGGAATTTACGACATCTACATCTATGGCCATGTAAACATAAGCTCACAGGCTCTCCACTTTTTGGCTCAGAAAGGAATAGCTGTTCACTTCTTCAACCACTACGGCCACTACGATGGTAGCTTTTACCCAAAGGAAAGCCTCCATTCAGGGGATTTGGTTATAAAGCAGGCTGAGCACTATTTGAACAAAGAAAAGAGGCTTAAACTCGCAAGGCTTTTTGTTGTTGGCTCGGCAAGAAACATGGAGCGCAACCTTAAGCGCTGGAAAATTAACGCTTCCTTTAATGACCTTTTAGAGGAGCTTGAAGATGGGGATAGAGTAACGGAGATTATGAACGTTGAGGCGAGGATAAGGCAAGAATACTATGCTTTATGGGATGAAACCCTACCAGACGGCTTCAAGATTGTAAAAAGGACAAGAAGACCTCCACAGAATGAAATGAATGCCTTGATAAGCTTCCTGAACTCGAGACTCTATGCCACAATAGTTAGTGAGCTCTACAACACCCAGCTAACCCCAACGGTAAGCTATCTGCATGAGCCGAGCGAAAGGAGGTTTTCTCTTGCTTTGGACTTAAGTGAGATCTTCAAGCCGATAATTGCCGACAGGATAGCGAACAGGCTTGTGAAGCAGGGGATAATAAAGAAGGAACACTTTAGAGAGGAGTTAAACGGTGTCCTGCTAAATGATGAAGGGAAGAAGATTGTCCTAAAAGCTTT
>CAZTOS010000042.1:0-20146 GCA_964615185.1 uncultured Thermococci archaeon | reverse complement strand
TACGATAACACCCACTAACAAACTTCACGCTTTTAACCATTTACAAAACAGCCCATGTTGAGTATGTTAGCTCCAAGCGCTGTAATCCCGCCATCCCCAAAGAGTAATGTTTGGATTATTAGAACAGCAGTCATTACCAATACAGCGGCATAGGGGCCGAGTAATATTGCTACAAGTGTTGCTCCAAGCAAATGTCCACTGACTCCTCCGATTATTGGGAAGTTTACCATTTGAGCTGCAAAGATTCCAGCTGCGAAAAGCCCAAGAAGGGGAATCTTGTTCTCTGGTAGGTTCTTAAGTTTCTTTGCTGAATACACTACTACCGCTATCATTATGGCATACGTCACAACTATCACAGGCATGCTTAAAAGCCCGTCTGGGATGTGCAATACTTCCACCTCCGTGCTAAATAGTGCTATCTGTATATTAAGCAGTAACACCATATAAAAACCTTTTTGCAACTTTCCCTTGGCAACTGAAGGTTTATGCATCCAAGATTTCCAAGAAAAACTAAAAATGATGAGAACAAAATGTAGCTTGGTGATTAGAATTACACGGGAGAGGAGGATAATAAATATTGGCAGATTTATGGTACTTATAGGGCTTCTAAGCGGTCTTATGTATATGCGCACTGATCACATTTATAGGAGTGGTGTTGCACTAATAGGGCTCTTTGTCCCAGATATTTTCCAAAGAAAGTTGAATCCTCCAGAAAAATTAAAGCCCTTCTTAAGCCCGCTTTATAATGACAAAATTATCGCAATCTTGGCAGTTTTTATTGCTGTTCATGTTTCTCTTGTAAATGTACCATTCACAACAATTGACCTTTTTCACAAAGAATGGACAGATGCAGATATGATAAGTCATTTCTTAGGTGGATTGACGGTTTGGGTGGCAATTGCCTGTATCCTAAACGAGCTTTCAGGAAAGTATTCCATAAACTCAAAGCAAGTTGTAGTATATTCTTTTCTGATTCTATTTATGCTCAGCGTAGGGTGGGAAATCGCTGAAAAGCTCACTGAAAGTGAGATTTCCTTTATTCATGAAACACTTACAAATAAGTTTAGGGATTTACTCATGAATACCTTGGGAGCGTTAAGTGGCTTATGGCTTGTTAAAACGAAGAAGTATCCTTTTGAGCTTAACTAAACCTTTTAAAATAAAAAAGGTGAAATGACTTTTTGATGGAGTGGAAAACAAGAAAATACGCTAAGAAATGGGCAGTCATTCTAATTTTTTCTTTTATGGCCGGATTAGTTGGAGGAATTGGAGCGGTGATGTTTAGGCTCATGATTGAATTTTTTCACACGTTCTTCTTCTCCACGCTTCTACCTCACATCAGCTTTTATATAGGTGGATTTAACCTTGGGTACATTATCCTTCCAGTAATTGGGGGCGTTTTAATTGCTCCTCTTATAATGTATGCTCCCAACATTCGGGGAAATGGGGTTCCAGAAGTTATTGAGGCATTTATCTTTAGAGATGGTACAATACATAGTAAATTTGCAATCTTGAAGATAATAGCTACTTCTGTGGCCATTGGCTCTGGAGCAAGCCTTGGAAGAGAGGGGCCCACAGGATTTATAGGGGCGTCCCTCTCATCTATAATCAGCCAGTTCTTTAATCTTCCCAAAGAGATTAAGAAGCTTTTAACAGCTTGTGGTTTAGCTGCAGGAATTGCTGGAACTTTTAATGCACCTTGTGCTGGAGCCCTCTTTGCCCTTGAAGTTCTATATATGGGAGCTTTTTCTCTCAATCTGGTACCTATTTTCATTGCATCTATAACTGGGAACGCTGTAACACTTGCAGTTCTGGGTTCTGTTTCTGGCATTGAAATTCCAAAATCCTTAGGCTATACTGGTGTGGAATTGCCATTCTTTTTCCTGATGGGAGTGTTTTCTGGGATATTGGCGGCACTTTTTGTGAAACTCTTGTATTTTGTAACAGACAAATTTGAAAGCTCGGATTTCCCACTTACATTAAGGCTGCTTATCGGAGGAACTATTGTTGGAATTTCAGGCATGCTGTTTCCTAAATATGGTATTTTTGGTATTGGTTATGAAGGCATGAGACTTGCAATGTTTGGACTTCTGCCTATTCATCTTCTTATACTCCTAATATTTCTGAAGGTTATTGCAACGGTTTTTTCTATAGCTTCTGGGTACAGTGGGGGAATCTTTGCGCCAAGCTTGTACATTGGAACACTATTTGGTGCTGTCTTTGGGATGGTTTTGCGCCTTTTCCTACCCTGGGTGAATCCCTCTTCTTATGCTCTTGCTGGAATGGCAGCATTTTTCAGTGGAGTTGCCCAAGCTCCTATAAATCAAATTCTCATGGTTGCTGAATTGACTAAAAATTACACTATGATACCTCCAGCTATGCTTTCCTCTGTTGCTGGCTTTTTAAGTGCAAGAGTTCTTTTAAAAGGATCCTCAGTTTACACGTTGAAGCTTGAACGCAGAGGGATTAAAATTAAAACAGGAAAACCCCTTATCCTTGAAACTATCTCCGTTGGGGATATAATGACAAGGGAACCGGTTTTTGTGTACTCATCAGATCTCCTGTTTCGAGTTGAAAAATTGATTTCAGAAACGGGACATGACTGTTTTCCGGTAGTTGATGAAAAAATGAGGGTCGTTGGGATAGTGGGAGTAAGGGATCTAATAACTTGTCCTGATAAGAGCATGAGTGTTGGGAAATTTATACAAAGACCCTATGCTGTCGCATATCCTACAGAAACAGCCCAGCAGGCACTTGAGAAGCTTATAAGTTTTAATCAGAATCTTCTTCCCGTTGTTGAAAGTCCGAAAAGAAATAGGCTTATTGGTGTGATAACCAAAAGAGACATATACAGGGCATACTATAGAGGTTTGGAGGGCATGTATCTCGAATAATCTGAATCCTAATCAAGTAATGCGGTGATCTAAATGACATCGATGTACTAATGCCTAAGCTTACATCTTTTTATGGTTCTTGCAGTTGGAATATTGATAAGCAGAAAGTTCAACATATCCTATGTTCCTCTATTTGTGTGTTTTGGAATCCTATCTGGCCCAGCACTTGGCTTGATATATAACAATCAGCAGATGATTCAGCGGGAGGAGCTAATCCTAAGTGCAACTGTAATCACTGTGCTTGTATCCGTGATTGTGGAAACCCTCTGAATTCCAATTTTAAGGGAAAACTTCTTGAGGCTGAAGGCATAAGAAGTATGACAAGAGAAGATTATAAACCAAAATCATCTTGACAGCATTCCAATTAGATAGAACATCAGCTTTGCTCCAGTTAATGCGGTAATATCTCCAAGCTCAGTTCCAGCAACCTCCATGATATCAAAACCAACAATCTTTTTCTCTTTTGTGAGCCACTCCAGAGCCTCTACAACATCCCAAAATCCCAAGCCCCCGGCTTCAGGCGTTCCAGTTGATGGAACCATTGATAGGTCAAATACATCAATGTCAATTGAAATATAAATGGGCTCAGGCATGTTTTTTACAATCTCCTTAAACTTTTCAGGGCTATAATCTCTCGCATGTATCCATCTTATGTTTTTTTCTTTAGCATATTTGACTTCTTCTCTTATACCGCTTCTTATTCCAAATTCTGCTATATCTACTCCAAGTTCTGAAATCCTTCTCGCCACACATGCATGGTTCCATGGATTGCTTTCATATTCGTCCCTTAAATCTAAATGAGCATCAAAAACAATGTAGCTTTTTGGTTTTAGAGCTCTCACTGGAGCATATGTCATTGAATGCTCCCCACCCAGCATTATGGGTATGGCTTTTGGGTTTGATTCTCCGAGCTCCTTTATTGTCTCTATTATTCTTTTTATTGTCTCAAGTGGGTTTCCAGCTGCAATTTCTATATCACCAATATCCGCGATTTTTAAATCGGATAAATCGATGTCATAATCCAAAATGTAACTCTCAAGATTTATTGTAGCTTGTCTTATTAAAGTGGGGCCAAACCTTGCTCCGGGTTTATATGAGGTAGTTGAATCAAAAGGCACGCCAAATATTACAAAATCAGCCTTTTCAGCATCAATTAGAGGTAGAGCAGTTTTTATGGTCTCATAGGTGTAAAAGAACTCCATTCCTATCACCAAAGAAGAAGTCAAGAATTTAGATTATAAGATTTAGGGTTTACAAAAATTCAGAAAGGAAGCGGAACTAAATTACTCCCCCTTAATTTTCATGATCTTGACTCTTCCAAGGGTTTCCCAGTATTCAACATTAATACCCTCTTTAAGCTGGTCTTTGATTTCATCGTCAACCCCTGTGTCTATGGGGACATCAAAGAGGTCATAGGTTTCCATATCCATGAGCTGAACAGTATCCGGTGTTATTGCAATAATCTGTCCAGTTCTCTTGTCGATTATTGGAACATCGACTTCAGCACTTGTTGGCTTGACTATACTCCTAACTTTTCCATCAAATACACCAACGGCTTCTATTCTTGCCTTTGCTGAGCCGTGTTTTCCTGGTGATGAAACTGTGATGTTTACGATTCTGCATGGCTCTCCGTCGATTATTATATATCTCCCAGGTTTGAGCTTGCTGACCTGAACTTTAGTTTTGTCTCCCATTTTCCAAACCTCCAATAAGCGTTCTAAGTGGAGTTTGATTTGCTCATTTAAAAAATTTTTGAAAGAAAGGTATGTTTAGTTTTCAGCATGGTATCTTAAAGAATTACATGCTCGTAACTTATCACAACTTCATTCACTGTTGTCCATGCCATTAATGGTTCTTTGTAAAGGCTTATTTTTACTCCATCAACTTTACTCTTGAAGTCCCCATGGGGAAATCCACCTACAATAACTGCTGATTCTTTGAACTGCTTCAAAAGCTCCCCAAAATCTTTTGGCTTCATAAATTCTCCTTCTTCATGCATGATGAAAACTGAATCTGGTTGGATTTCCTCTAAAAGCTGATTCAGAGTTTTTTCCTCAAGTTTCAGAAGTTCAAGCTCTGGTGGAACAACTTTATTTTTAAACAAGCTTTCCATTAGTCCAACAAATCGGTTGTAATTCCTTGGTATTCTCGTTTCCGGTTTTACGTATATGATCTCATTGTTTCTTGTATGTATATAAACTCTGAGCATACCCTCCTTATTGAGTATGCTTTCCAGGGCGTTTATTAAGCAAAAATGGACTATATCAGGTCTTCCCCTTCGATTTCCATCTTCGAGCTTTTTTAATGCTGCATGATGATATGTTGAATCTAAAAGGACATCTTCTGGCTTCTTCCCCCTTCTTTTGGCATAGCTCACAACAGCTGGATGATCCAATATGCTTTTTGGCACAAGCTCAAGCTCCGAGTCTGCTATTATTAGATGCAACATCTTCACCACCTCTCTATTATAATGTCCCTCTCTTTCAGTTCGTTGATTATTCGCGTAAATGTATCACTTCTCATACCAAGAATCTCCGGTGGAATTACTCCATATATGCAGCTTCCCTCAGCCAAAAGCCGAGTTATGACTGCTGCTGTGAATCCTGTAACTCTCGCCATTGATGTAAATCCCTCTTTGGCCTCATCATAGAGGAAGTAATGAATTTCTTTAGTTTTTCCGTTGGATGTCCCTCTGCCGTACACCTCCATTATCGAAAAGTCATCGCTTTCATACTGCATTAGGGGAGCTATTACTTTCAGCGTAAAGTCTATATTTTCAGGCTTGAAAAATTCAAGTTCCCTCAACACTTTAATCTTCTCTAAGTGACCGGGCCATCTGAGGGTTCTTTCCTCTAAGTGCTCAGCCCTTATGTTTTCTAAGAGAGTTCTGAGACCATCGCTTACAAACTCCTCAAACTCAAAATCCTTGATTTTAACTTTCTCAATCTTTTCAAGGGGGTCAACTTCGACTATTTGTCCATTTTTGATAATTCTGGCTTTTCGTGTGTACTCTTCGATTAAATCATATGGAGACCAAGTAATTTTATAATACAAGGGAGGTTTCGCTATTTTTGGCAGACCTCCCACCCTTATCATGCCTTCTTTAAAATCATTGATCTCTTGGTAAATCCTTCCCAGCAAGATGTTGCTTAGTCCAGGAGCGAACCCAGCATCAACTATCACCGTTATTTGGGCCTTTTCAGCATCATCTCTAAGCTCCATAGGATTTTCTGGCATAAAGGATATATCCACTAAGTCTTTTTGTGCTTTTATTGCTGCTTTTAATGTTGCAAAGCCGAACTTTCCTGGCAATGCTCCCACAATAATCTCGAACTTTTTCATGATATCCACTAATTCGTTAAAATTTGACGCATCAACTTTAATTGGGTTTGCGAAATCTCTCACTTTGTTCAAATGCTCTATATTTTTGTCTCCAACCCATACTTCAAAGTCTTGACTTAAATCGTAGGCTATTGCTTTTCCAACATTTCCGGCACCAAGCACAAGAACCCTCATCCTTTTTCACCACTTCACTTTTAATCCAATAGGTATATATAATGCTCTCTTGAAATTGGAAGAGATGAGGTTTAATTTACCTAACTTTCTGAGAAGGAGAAAGCTTCCAGAAATATTGCTTAGAAGTGACGAGAAGAAGATTATGCACTTTTATCCTACTTCCATAATGTCTTTGGTTGTGCATTGTGCTTGGTTGAACGCTCACACATGAGCACTATAATCATCCAAACCGATTTTTAATCTTGATGGGAACTAGGGCATTTACAAAAAATGAGTTCTGGATGATCAGCTGAAGAGTGCTCGATTAATATGATTTCCCCCGGTTGCACTCATTCTAATTTCATAATCTTTGCAATAAAAAATCCACTTGTATTGTGTTTGTCTGGATAGAAACGGCGTGCTTTTATAATCTCTTCATTCAATTCAACTCCAAAGGGCTTAACTAAAGCGGGTTCACCATAGTGGAGGGGCAACAATTCAACTTTAAAGTTATCTAAAACCCATTGGATTACAAATTCATTTTCCTCTGGCTCGAGGGAGCATGTAGAGTAAACTAAAATTCCACCTTTTTTCAAATTTTCCAGAGCGACTTTAATTAGTTTCATCTGCAAGTTCTGACAGAATCTAACATCTTCCAGTGTTCTGTTTGCTTTTCTCTCTGGGTTTTTGTGAATGGTTCCACTTCCAGTACATGGAGCATCAAGAAGAATTTTATCAAACTCAATTCCAAGTTCGCCCAAGTAAAGCGAGGATTTGTGGAATATTATTGTGTTCGTAACTCCCAAACGGGATAAGTTGAGACGCATTTCCTTTAGCCTTTCTTCTCCTACATCAAAGGCATAAATTACCCCTTTGTTCTTCATAAGTTGAGCCATATAAGAGGTTTTCCCACCCGGAGCAGCAGCCATATCTGCAACGATTTCTCCTGGCTTTGGTTCAAGAGCAATGGGCGGATACATGGAAGATGCTTCTTGAATGTAAAGGAGACCGCTTAAGTATTCAGGGGTTGAAGTTATTGAAAATGGCTCTCTCGTTAAACAAAATCCCTCTCTTGCCCAAGGAACTCTCTTAAACTGAAAGCCTTTTTTGTTCAACAACTTAGTAAGCTTTGGGATTTCAATTCTAAGTGTATTTACCCTAAAACATCTTGGTAGGGGCTTTTCCATAGCTTCAGCTATTTTTACTACTCTTTCTCCCCAGAGCTGATAATATCGTTCAGCAAAAGTCTTTGAGTATCCAAGGCTGAAGAGTCTTTCGAGCATGGTTGAGTAATCTCAGCTTTCATTTATAGAAGTTTTGGAAAAGAAAAGAAGGGAGTATCAAACCTTAATACCACCCATAATCAAGGACAGAGCTGCCTTTTGGGCATGTAATCTGTTCTCTGCCTGATCCCAAACAACGCTGTTTGGTGAGTCAATTACGTCATCTGTAACCTCTTCGCCCCTATGTGCTGGAAGACAGTGCATAAAGATGTAGTCAGGTTTTGCGTGCTTGACTAACTCCTTGTTGACTTGGAATGGCTTGAATATCTTCCTTCTCATCTCAGCCTCAGCTTCCTGTCCCATTGAAGCCCAGACATCAGTGTAAATTACATCGGCATCTTTTACAGCTTTAACTGGGTCATGCAGAAGCTCAAAGCTTCCACCACTCTCAGCAGCGTTCTTCTCAGCCCACTTAATGACTTTCTCATCTGGTTCATATCCTTCTGGTGTAGCAACCACAACATTTGCACCAAGCTTCGTTCCAGCTATCATGAGAGAATGGCAGACGTTGTTTCCATCTCCAACATATACGACTTTAACACCGGCAATCTTTCCTTTTTTCTCCCAGATTGTCATGTAGTCTGCCAAAGCCTGACATGGATGTGAGAAGTCACTCAAACCATTGATTACAGGAACAGTTGCGTACTTTGCTAAGTCTTCAACGTCCTTGTGGGCGTAAACCCTTGCCATAATGCCATCAACGTATCGGCTCAATACACGGGCAGTATCTGCTATCGTTTCTCCCCTTCTCAGTTGGAGGTCTTGGGCGTTTAAATAGAGGGCATAACCTCCGAGCTGATACATTCCAACTTCAAAGCTGATTCTTGTTCTTGTTGAGGGCTTTTGGAATATCATGGCTAAAGTTTTGCCCTCAAGAACTCTGTGAGGTTTTCCTATCTTATTCCAAATCTTCATCATCTTTGCTGTTTCGAGAATTGTCTCTATTTCTTCTCTTGTAAAGTCCTGTAAGCAGAGAATATCTCTTCCAGCCAAGCTAACTACCATTGGCATCACCAAGATTGGTTAATTTTGTTAAGTTAATAATGGTTTCGTCAAAAAATACGTTAATAACCTGCAAAATTTTCTAATATATGCGGCTAAACCTATATTTATCCGACCTCCTCCCTGCCGTGAACGGCGAGGGTTCCAACAAATTAACCCCTCGCCAGTGATGGGGAGGTTTGAGGGGTTCTCATTAGAGAACCCTTTACAAAGGGTTCTTCGAACCCCTCTGGCCGGGTCTTCGGCCAATTACCCCTACCTCCCGCTAAACCCAGAAGGCTCGGGGTTATGGTTTTCACAACCTTCTTTAAAATGTTGAACGCTCCAACCAAGTCAGCGTTCATTACAACGCCCTCTCTGCGGGACACTTAAACAATCCACGAACGAAGCGGGCCCCTTCGTGGGGCTTCCCGCAAACGGGGCAAAGCTGAGAAGTGAAAGCTTCATCCGTAATTACAACTTGAATACCATACTCTTCCGAGACTTCAGTTAAGCGTTTGATAACGTAATTGAAACGCCACACGTGAGAGAGGATAAAATTCTGCTTTTTACCCTTATTAGGTTCTCTTGCGATTTCCTTTGGATACCCAACAACAATTCTGCTAACGCCTAATTGATAGAGCCTTTCAACAGTCTGCCTAACTGCGGTGTTAATGTAGTGCTTTGCTTGGAGTTTAACCTTTTCATGCATTCTTCTGAGTTTTCTACTCGTTTTAGCACCAGACTTGTTGAGTTTCGACTGGTACTCTGCTATTCTTTTCTGCCCGTAGAATGCTATGCTCTTTAATGGTCTTCCATTCACGAGGAAACTTTCACCGTTCTCTACATAAACAGCCATCAAGTTGTTTACTCCCAAGTCAATTCCTGCGGAGAGGTCCCCCTTCGGCTCTCTCGGAATTCTAACCCAACCGTTTTTGGACAACTTCTCTTCAACATTAAAACTAATGTGAGCATACCACTTGCGTTTAACATCATCGTAAACAATTTCAAGCCTTCCCTGTTTACCCTTCAAGTGAATTCTACCCTTGAACTGGATTTTTAATCGTCCAAACTTTCCGAGGCGCCTCAGCTCGATAACGTTACCCTCAATCCTGTACTGATCGTTCCTTAACGGTATAATGAAGAGTTTTCTCCCGTGCTTTTCCTTGATGAAGTTTGGTGGCTTGGGCTTGAACCAAGAGGAGAGTTCTCCCTTCTTTTTCTTTCTGTTGAGGGTGAAGAAGCTCCGCCAGGCTTCAGCGTTCTTTCTGGCCAGTTGTTGGACTGTTGAGCCGCCAATCCAGTCTTTGAAGGTGTAATAGGCTTCTTTTTCTGTTGTCGTGAAGTTTATTTTGCCGAATTTTTTGAACTGTTTTAATCTCTCATAGTTGATTTTATTCCAGATTAGCGCTGTTGCTTGGGCTATCTCGAAAAGGATCCTCTCTTGTTCTTTTGAGGGTTGAAGTTTTACTGTTACGCTCCTCTTCATTCTCCCTCTTCCTCGACTTTTTTGATCCAGTCTCTAATTGCTTGTTCTACGGCTATGCTCAAGGCGCCCCTTCTGTTCCCGTACTTTCTTCTAACGATTTCTCTGAACTTTTTGTCCAGTTCGTCGGGGATGTACACGTCGAGCCTTTTCACAATTAATCACCCTATAGTGTATTATGGTGTTAATAGTTTAAATACTTTTCACTTTCCCTGTTTGTTGCCTTCTTTTTGAACCCTGTACCCCGCCCTAAAGGGCAAGGCTTGAAAAAAGAAAAGTCATCACATGCCCGCCATTAAACTGTTTTATTTCTCAATTTTTAAGCTTTTCAGTAGAACTTCTTGAACAGCTCCACCTCCTGTACATAAGAGCGTTTCAATTTTAAAGCGGTTTTGGCTTTCTCAAGTTCCCTTCCAAGGTAAAAAGCGTGCCTTGGTGAGATTTGGAAGTGCTCTAAAATTGTGTCAATTATTGCATTCGGCTCTTCTCCCACTATCGTCAAAATCTGCCCAGTTCCTTTGTGAGCAATTACCCAGATTTTGTTCTCTTTTGTAAAAATTCTGAAATAAATATCCTCCAGCCTAACTTTCCTTTCTCTGGCTTCAATTATAGGGGATTTAACTTCATACTCAACTTTCTCACTCCTCTTTTCCTTCAAAATCAGCAGATCAAAACCTAAATCCTTGGGCATGTCGAAGAGCATCATGTCCAAAGCCCTCCTCAGCTCTTTGACACTTCCACGGCATTTGGGACTAACTTCTGTGGTTAAAAGCAGAGAAATTTTCAGCTCTTTGGCAAAACTCGCCATAACTGCGTTTATCCCAACGCTATCAGCATCGATTAGCTCAACCACATTACCAACGCCAGCTAAAAGCACGTCATTAGGATTTCTCTCACGATAGAGTTGAAAAGCAGTTATTGAACGAGCCAGATGAGGGATATGCTCAAGAATAAGATCGGGGATAATTCGTTTATAACCTAAATCAAGGGCTTTTTCTTTGAGCATTTCCAAAAACTCAACTCTCTCATGTGGATTTCTCGGAAAGAATCCTTTTTTCTGGTTTGTAGGTATTAAAACCATTGGCTTCTCAGTCACAAGCTCCTCGAGGTTGCTCTCGTCAATGCTGAGGAACAAGTCAGCAAGGTTCAAAGCTCTTTCAATTTCCTTCGTGTTTAAGGAATCAAAGCTTACTGGAGCATCATATCCTCTTTCCCTCAGAGCATCTCGAACTTCTGGAATCAGCTCGATAAAGTCCAAATTTGTCTCTCCACTTACCATGCCGATGTCTATGATGTCCGCTCCACTCTCGAGATAATAAACTGCTTTGCTGATTATCTCATCAGGGCTAAGCTTTGGTGCATCAACTATCTCAGCCAGGATTCTATGTGGGAAGTCAAAACCAACAGGCAAATTTCCAACTAAGAAGTTATGAGGCTTTTTGAGGGCTTTTTCAATGTAAACTTTGTTTTTCGTCTTGTTTTTGACATCCTCAACCTTCTTAAGTGCATCCCGTTGAAAGAGATCATCGGCAGGAACTTTCTTGCTCAGCTTGAAGCCTTCCTTCAACGCTTTCAAAACTTGAGGCAAGTCAAAAGCATACCTTGGTCCTTTAAATGCTGGAATCCCAAGCTCATCCTCGATTATTTGAGCTGACCCTCTAACGAGACCTGGGATTATAATTAAATCGTAATCTTCACTTTTTATTCCTGCCTTTCTTAGATAGTGAGCTATAAGCTTTGGCGTTAAAAAAGCGGCTACGCTAACTGGAGTTACAAATACATCACAGCCTTTACCGTATTTTCTCACCAACGGCTCAGCGAGTTTTCCTGTTACGAGAAGGATTTTCATGTACTTAACTCTGCTTCTTAAGGTTATAAACCTCTCCCAAAATCTTATTAACTCAAGTGCTTCCTCTTTAACTAAGGTGAGTTGAATGATTGAAGTTGAGAATCTCACTAAAAAGTTTGGAGATAAAGTTGCCGTTGATGGAATAAGCTTTCGCGTTCACGATGGTGAAATATACGGTCTTCTGGGACCAAATGGAAGTGGTAAATCAACCACTATGAAAATCCTCGCTGGAATTTTAAAGCCCACGAGTGGAAAAGTTTTAGTTGAGGAAATAAACGTCGCTAAAAATCCAATTGAAGTTAAAAAGATAGTTGGCTATGTCCCTGAAACACCAATTTTGTATGAAAGCCTAACACCAAGCGAGCTTTTCAACTTTGTCGGGAGTATAAGGGGAATCCCAAAGGAGAAACTTGAGGAGAGGGTGAACTATTTCGTTAAGGCTTTTGGCATTGAAGAGTATTTAGAGCAGTTCATCGGAACCCTCAGCTTTGGAACCCAGCAGAAGGTTTCCCTCATAACTGCTCTTTTGCATGACCCAAAAGTCCTAATCGTAGATGAAGCCATGAATGGTTTGGATCCTAAGTCAGCCAGAATTCTGCGGGAACTTCTGCTTGAGTTTAAAAATGAGGGAAAAAGCATAATTTTCTCAACTCACATTTTATCCTTAGCTGAGATAATCTGCGATAGAATCGGCGTCATCTATCAGGGGAAGATAATCGCAGAGGGAACAATTGAAGAGCTTAAAGAGAAAGCCCATGAAGAAAGCCTTGAAGATGTCTTCCTCAAGCTTACGGAGAGCAAAGATGAAATTGCCCACATAGTTCAAGCACTTAAGGAAAGCCTGTAGGTGTGTCGGATGTTCGAGGTTGTCAAAATTCTCTACCGCGAGCTCCACTACCAGATTTTAAAGAGAAATCCCCAGATAGCCAATGATGAGAAGAAGTTTAGAAAGCAACTTAAGAATGCCGTCAGCATAAAAAGAAACGTTGCAATCCAAAGCATAGCTTTCATTTTCTTTGGAATCATGATGGCCATAGGACTTTCTTTCTCGGATGATAAAACTTACATAGTTGCGATGCTGTCTTCTCTGGCATTAATCCCCTTTATATTCTCGCTTTATGTTACCACAGTTCAATCGTCTTATGTGGTCTCGCTTGGTTTGTTTGAACCAATGAAGGCTCTACCAATAAGAATTGGAGCACTCTATTTAAGCGAGCTTTTGATAATTGACCAAATCCCAGCCTTAGCAATAATTTTGCCCAGCATAGCTGTTGTCATTTCAAAGTATCCTTTGAATGGAATTTTAGTTCTGCTGTGGGTTTTCGTGGGGATGCTTGCTGGACATGCGCTTGGATTAATAATTTACTCTGCTTTTGGGCTGAGAATTAACTACAGAAAAAGCAGAAGCGGAAGCCTAAAAAACTTCCTCAAGATTCTGGCGATATTTGCGTTTATGGGACTGTTTTATGGAGTAAGCTATATGCAGGGGTATATTCAGGAGCACAGCGAAAAGGTTGCTGCACTCATTGGTAGGTACTCCATAGCGTATCCCTTTACAATTTCCTCAATTTTTGATCCAAAGAAGAGCGTTGTAATGCTTTTGCTTTATATCATGGTGTTTATCCCTCTCTATCAGCTTGCTCTCAAAAGAGTCTGGAGCGGAATTCTTGAACCTACGCTTGTATCTGAAAAAGTCAAGACTTCAAAATTCAGAGCATCTTTTGGAGGAAAAGTTTTTGCTCTCATGCTCAAAGATTTGAAAATAATCTTCCGAAAGACTGCAATGATAACTGGGTTTTTGATGCCAATTTATGTTCTGCTTCCCCAGATACTCATGGCAATAAAAAGCGGAAATCTTTCACTTACGAGAGCAACTTATTTTCTCTTCACCTTAGGAGTTTTTGCAATCCCGGGAGCAGATGCCGTGCTTAAGGTAGAAGGCAAAGTCTTAGACTTCCTTAACTCTTTACCACTCACCAAGAGGGAATACGCTCTTAGCAAAGCTCTTTCAATGTCTGTAATTCCTATACTGTTCTCTGGCTTGATTTTAGTTCTCGCCATCTATTATGATCCAAAAGCTCTCATCCTGTTTCCCTATATGTTCCTACTCCCTCTAAATGCTTCATTTTTAACAATGGCTTACTTCTTTCACTATGAGGGGATTGAGCTTGGCATTCCAGAATTCAACATCGGGCATATGATTGTGCTCATGATTTTGGTTGGAGTGCTCTTCGGAATAATTACTCTCCCTCTGTTTCTGCTTAGTTATCCGTTCGAATATTTCGTGAGTTTTGGAATTAGCTTGGTGAGTTTAGGAATTTTGTATAGGCTACTTTAGCTTTATCACTTTCTTAGAACTCTCTCAACTACAGGATCAATAATTTTGTACTTCTTCCTGTCATCTTTAAGCTCCGGCACAATCCAGCTCATTTTTTCAAGATTCCGAAGCAATTCAGCAAGCCTGGAGTTTGGAACTCTCTTGCTGTTTCTCTCCAGATAATCTTTTATAAGCTCCCATCTGTCGTACCCTCTCGCTATTGCCTTCAGTATCAGAACGTAGCGGGGGCTCCTTTTTTCCAGCTCCTTTAATTCTCCTTTTAAAAAATCCTCAGCCCGTTTCATAACACCTTCCAAGGCTTTTTCGAGACTTTGAGTTTTAATGTATTCGTTACCAAAATCAACAAGCCAACCTGGAATCCCATCGAGTATCTCAACGGCTTTTTCAATATCATCTTCGCTTATTTGGATGCTTACCTCTTCAAATCCCCGTCTAAGGAATTCCTTTGAGAGTTCTCTTGAGAATGGGACAATGGTGAGTTCCTCGCAGACCCTCCCATAAAGAGGGCTTTCATAATTGTTAATTCCAACAAAGTCGTAAAGAAGCCCTACTTCAGAACCAGTTAAGATAAAATGAACGTTCCTAAGATTATCATAGCTGTATGCCAGCAGTGCCAAGAACTCTTTTCCTCCTTTGGAGCCATAAAATCTCAGATACTGAGCTTCATCAATTCCTATGACAACACCAACGTCATTAAGGGCTTCGAGAACTTCCGAAAGAAGGACTTCTCTTCCGAACCTTATTTCAACTCCAAAAAGTTTGACACCTCTAATATGTTTCAATGCCTCTATGATTCTTCCCTTGAATTCCCCTTTTAGAGAGTTTAGGGATTTTTCAAATGTTCGAATTAGCACATCATTTGTTATCCAACCTCCAGAGTCAAAGTACAGTTTTCTTGCGTCAATATAAATGCCATTTCCGAGTTCATTAAGAGCGACCCTTAAAATTGAACTTTTGCCTATCCTTCTAATTCCTAAAAGCAGAGTCAATGGTTTATCAGCAAGCTTCTTAAGCGACTCAATTTCTTCTTCTCTGTCAAAAAGCTCTTTTCTATTCATCTTCGGTCGTGGATCAAACAACATAAGTAATGCCCCCGTTACTAAGTAACGCCCCGATTACTTATAAATCCTTTTGAATAAAATTGAATTGAAGAGAATTAACATGTAATGTGAAAGACCCCTAATACCTTCTTTTCCTTTCTCAGCTCATTGAAGAGCTTTATTGCCTCCGGAGTTGGTTTTTCTATAACCTCCTTGTCTTTGACAAGTTCTTTAGCTTCAGGTAATAGCTTTAAAGCAGCATAAATCCCGGTTCCTACAATCAAAACGTCAAAATCCTCCTTAAGATACTCCTTCAACTCATCCGGATCAAACTTATGACTTGTTCCGTGTTTTCTCTTTGACAGCTCTTTTTTTCTTCGCTCAATCTTTCCAGAAGGATAGATAACGATGTCATGGGTATATCTCTTCCCTTCAACAACAATCTCACCAAACTTCACAGAGTCAATCATAAGCTCACCTCCTTTAAAATCTTCAGAGCATCATCAATTATCCTATCATGGTCAAAAGCCAGCTTCAAGCTTTTAATTTCATCAAAGCTGAAGACTTTTGCTTCTCTGGCATCATCTCCTCCCTTAAGATTTCCATGCCCCTTGGCTAAAAACGCCGCTGTAACTGTATGCCCCCTTGGGTCTCTGTTAGGATCGCTGTAAACTCCAATGAGCTTTATCAGCTCAACATTCAGCCCTGTCTCCTCCTTTGCCTCTCTAATTGCCGCATCTTCCACTCTCTCCCCATACTCAACGAAACCACCTGGCAAAGCCCAGTGGTCTTTGAAAGGCTCGTGTTTGCGTTTTATCAAAACAATGCCGTCTTTATAGAGAATCACTAAATCAACCGTTAAGCCAATGCATCTGTAAAGTTCAGCTTTTAATTCAGGGTATTTTTCTAAAATGAGCTTTTTTATATCCTTTTTAACTGGAGTCATATCATAGCCCTTAGGAGCCTTAATTAGCAAAACATATCTGTCCATGGCTCTCACCCCAAGTTTTTAACCTCAGAGAAGTCCCGTATCATCATTTCTCAGCGTGCTGACGTTTCTTCATCGGTTACTATTTTTTCGACTTTCACATTTTTAGCATTTTCTCTGGCTTCGTCAAAATCAAAGAACGGAGTACGGTATTTAAGGAAAAATGCGGTAAACGATACTGTCATTTTTAATGCCTTCATGAATGGATACCGCTTATAGAAGTATGAAAAATATGCCAAAAAAGAATCACCTGCTCCTGTTGTTTCAGTAACTGACATTTTTATGGGTTCGAAATGGTACCTATTTCCTTTATAAACTGCTTCTCCTCTATCAGCTCCATTGGAAATAAGCATAACCTCTGGCTGCTTATCTCTTATTCCATCGAGCATCTCAAACTCATTAACATCTGCATGAACAACTTTAGCATTGCCTAAAAATGAAGCATTAATCCTTTTTAGTCCAACCTTTCCATTTTCAAAACTCCTGACGAATCCCTGAACATCAATAGAGATAAAGCCTTTCATTCTCCTCACAATCTCACCTGAAATTTCATTGGCAACAGGATTTAGAAGTATAATATCCCAGTTATCGGTAGGAATCTCAGATACCCTAAAAGAATCGGCTTTAGATAGCAGTCTGAGAATTCGCGTATTTTCATCAAGATATTTAAGCTCATAGGTTGTAGTAGATTTTGAAGGAAGAAGCGTGGTCCTAATTCCACTTTCTTTAAGTTCTTTCAGCCATTCTTTTGGAAAATCCTTTCCGACTTTGGTGATAATCTCTACATCACAGAAAGGGGAGAGCACAAGAGCGGAATAATACACTCCCCCACCAATTCTCTCAATCCTGGTACTTCCTCTGAGTATTATGTCATGAGTTAAATGTCCTACTACCAGGCACTTCATCCTTAAATCCCACTTCAGCTCTTATGCATCACGATTTAAAAGCTTGTTCATCAAAAAATTTATTACCTAAAAATCCAACTTTTGTTGGTGTTTCATTTGATTGAGGGTATATATGTTCCCCATGTAACGCCTTTCGATGAGGATGAGGATATCAATGAAGAAGCCCTGAGAGGTCTTATCCATTACTTTGAAGATGCCAAAGTGAGTGGTTTTGTAACATTAGGAAGCAACGGTGAGTTTCCATACCTGGGCTTTGAAGAAAAGTTAAGAGTCTTAAAAATAGTCTGTGAAGAGACAAACCTACCAGTTATTGCTGGTGTGACTGAAAATTCAACACGAGAGACCATAAGACTTGCAAAAGAAGCCTGGAATCTTGGTGTAGATGCCCTCTTAATAGCTCCACCTTACTACTTCAAGCCAAAT
The DNA here is from genome assembly GCA_964615185.1 of uncultured Thermococci archaeon. Taxonomy (GTDB): domain Archaea; phylum Methanobacteriota_B; class Thermococci; order Thermococcales; family Thermococcaceae; genus Thermococcus_B. The sequence continues at coordinate 2,464 of CAZTOS010000042.1, read as the reverse complement.
GAAAAGGAACTCTTCGCCCATTATTCCACAATTGCTCAAAGCATTGAAGCTCCAATTCTGATTTACAATGTTCCCAAGTTTACCGGGATAAACATTCCAATTAAAATTATTGAGCGTTTAGTTGAGGAGTATTCAAACATAATAGGGATTAAAGATTCAAGTGGCTCAATTGGGAGAATAGGTGAACTTATCAGAAGACTCGGCGAAGATATGAGCATCTTAGCCGGAACTGCAGATCTAATTTACCCCGCATTGGCATTAGGAGCTCATGGAGCGGTTATAGCTGTTGCAAATGTTGCCCCCCGCCTATGTGTTGAGCTTTACACCGCTTTTCTTGAAAAGAAATATGATAGAGCCAAACGTCTGCAGTTAATGATAAATTACCTCAATGAAATCTTGGTGAAAAAATACAATCAGATAAGTGCAATAAAGGAGGCTATGAACATGCTCGGCTTAAACGTTGGTTATCCAAGGACACCCTCCTTACCACTTGATGAGCAAGCTGTTCAAGAGATTGAATTTGTACTTACAGAGGTTGGATTGTTGTGAAGGCTCAGCTACGTCGATCCCGGGCATCAATACCCCAAAGGCCAATCTACATCATCGCCTGAGCATACATTGGAGGGGAAGCTTAAAAATGTTAAATCACAAGACGTTCAAATATTTATGAACTTGAAAGCTCAACCCAACGTTTTCTCTCCCCAAAATCTTAGCAGCAACCTTGTAAAACTCCATCACCTGCTTTTGTGAGATATCAATTGGTTCCTTTGGCTGAATTGCAAGGGGAGCTAAGCTTTTGAGGAGGGAAGCATACCACTCGATGTTTTCAAGCTTAGTATCTCTTGTAACCACAAGCTTGGCATAAACCTTTGCACCAGCCTTCCTCAAGATTTTAATGCTTTCAACTTCCCTTATAACTAAATCTCTCCACTCATCTGTTGCTCTCGCACTTTCGTCTTTTATGTCAACGCTTGCGTAATCAACGAGATGGGCTATCTCGGCAATCTTTTCTGGAAAACCTCCGTGAGTTTCAAGGAAGTTCTTAAATCCGAGTTCACTCATTTTTTCCATTAATGCCATTAAAGGCTTAATTTGTAGGATTGGCTCCCCTCCAGTGTAGCTGATTGAATGAATATCCCCCGTGTCAAGACTCAAAATAACATCAACAACTTCATCCAAGGTGGCTGGATTGGGCTTGTATCCAAATTTTCCAGAAAAAGGCTCAATCTCGTAGCGCCACTGTAAGACTTTTGAGGCATCTATGAACTGTCTTGAGTCGCACCACACACATCTAAGGTCGCAGCCAGCAAACCTAACAAAAATCTGCCTCCTTCCAAAAGCTGAACCCTCCACGCTTCCGCCTTCACCCTGCCAGCTATTGAAGATCTCGGCTAAAATAAGCTTATAGCTCAATTCCTTTCACCTTATCGCTCACATAGCCTTCAAGAATTTCAATTCTAACCTCCCTCTGCTCACCAGTTAAATCTGCCATCAGTCTTACCGCATTTGCATAGTCCCATAGTCTTCTCTTGGCATCTTCATCAATTGTCTCACACATCACTATGATCTCTTTTGCATTTTTCCTGCTTGCAATCTCAACTACCTTCATTGCATCACTAACCGTGAAGAGCCCTTTCTTTTTGAATAACATAGCCTATCACCTCAAACATATTTCATCAAAAGCCTTACAGCATTTTCCAAAACTTCCCTATCTTCAGCATCCACTACTCGGTCAAGATAGTGAAGTGCCTTAATATTTAAAATTAGATATGCTTCATTTCTGCTCAAGCCTAAATCATAAGCCTCATAGAAAACAATTTCCCTTCCCAGTGCCTCATTGAGCATCCTAATGAAATAATCAATTTCCTCAACACTTAAATCACTCCAACGACTTTCAATCTCATCAAAATACCTCTCTAAAGTTCTCAATGTTTCGTAATCAACTTTAAGCGTGCCTTCAATGTATGGAAACTCCCCAATGCGGAATATCTTTATTCCTTCATCGTCCTGAATTCCCACATAGTCCCACAGAAGAAAGCCTTCAAGGACACTTCCACTTCCATACCGACTTGCCAAATAGGTAAAGTGCTCCATGACGTCTTCCATGTCCATTAAAAACTCTTCTTCGTCTTCAAATCTCACAATTTTGCTTATTGTTCCAGCCATTGCTCACACCTGTTGTACCTTCATACTTCATGTAGGGTCAAGTGTTATAAGTCTTTGGCCCTTCCTTTTTCTTTTGAAAGCCTCGGGGCGGGGATGCAGTAATTGAGAATCTGGCTCTTTATAAGATCGAAACCCTTTTAAACTCTTGAACGTAGTAAAGCCTCGGAGAGGCCACCAAAGAACAACCCGATGAGATGAGGGGTTTCACGTTACCCTCCAGCATTGGAGGGTTGACGCCGTAAGGCGTCCTTTCAAAATTGCCTCTCGGTAGTTGAAACCCTGTGAGGTGGCCTCTGAG
>CAZTOS010000041.1:0-20722 GCA_964615185.1 uncultured Thermococci archaeon | reverse complement strand
GTGGAGGAGGCAGTGAAGTTTTAGCTAAAGGTGGGGGGATTTAGGATTAATCCGGAGAAAGTGCTTGAGATTGCTAAGGAAAAATTAAAGCAGTTCCTTCAAGTTTAAACGCTCATAAACTTCTCTCTTTACCTCTTCCGGAATCTCTGGCTTTTTCACTTTTTCCAAAGCTTTCTCCTTATCCAAAAGCCCATACCTAACCAAAGCCGCTATTCTCCTATGCTCAAAGCTGAAGCCATGCTTTTCATAGTACCTCTCCAAGGCTGGGCCCAAGATGAGGCAGTTCGTTGTATATCCAGCTAAATTGGGAAACTCAAAAGGCAGCTTTTTCAGAATTTCAAATCTCTCGCTTTCGCTCATCAAGCTCAAAAGCCTAATTTGAAGTATTCCGCCAGACATTAAGCGATAAGGATGATGGCCAAAAGGTAATTCGTGCCCCGTGATTATGTATTTAATCCCTTTTTTCAAAGCATACTTTCTCAGCTTTTCCATGGTTCTCTTTGAGCATCTCCTACATGGAGACTGAGCCTTTAAGAGAGCTTCACGGAAGATGTCTGAATAGTCATATCTCAGAATTGTAAATTGCACATCCAGATATTCCGCTATCCTTTTGGCATTTTCAATTGCTTCCTTTGCCATAAATCCGTGGTCAATCATAACTGCTTCAAGCTCTGGAATCTTGTAAACATTCTTGGCTAAATAAAGTGCAACTGTGCTGTCTTTTCCGCCAGAAAATGCCACAATAGCTTTATCAGCATCCTTCATAAGCTCCTTCAATTCAGCTTGAATCTTGTTCTTATCCGGTTTATGTCTGAAGTATACTAAGCATTCCTTACAAATGGGCTTTCCATCGACAATCTTGATTTTTGATGTTTTCTCATTGTTTATACAAATTGAGCATGTAAGCATGAGATAAGGAAAATCTCGGGAGTTTAAAATATTATCTCTTCAGTTTCTGAAAGTTCTGTTTTGTCCCTGTTTTTAGACTCGTGAATGTTCTAAGTCCTTTCTTTCCAGCGAATAAAAGGACAAGTGCCACCTCATTTTGAAGGAGGATCCCTCTGTTGTTATGGGAAATAAACATCCCAAACACAGCCCCAAAAATAACTCCTGCAATCCATAGGTATAAAATCAACTTATTAAGTCCCAATCCAAGGAGAGTTCTTATTTCCACCGTTATGGCTTTGTAAGAGATAGCCCAGATAAATAAGAACAAAACTTCAGCCAGTATGCCAACCCCGACTGCTCTATTTATCAGACCTAAAATTTTATTGTCTCCTGCACTCTCTTTAATCAAATTTGCATCATGAACTCCATAGATGAGTTTTTTAGATATGGTTGCACCATTTCTGAAAGTCAAAAATGCCAAAATTCCTAAAAGCATGTTCGTGTTTTTGAAACTTTTCAGGGCATATATCCCAACTATTATCCACGTGATTGTAAACAAGATTTCATATCTGCTTTTTTCATTTTTGGGAATTTGTATTCTGAAAATCTTTGCCATCAATTTGCTTCCTGATGAAAAGAAAAATCGCACCGTCGAAAGCATTACATTCAATAAAACGAACGGTACAATGAGGATATAAGCAAGTAGCTGAAGGAAGTTCAATGCAATCCCCCCTTAGAGCTTAAACTTACTTATAATCTTTTTCATCAACTCCCTAATTAAAATTTTCCATTCTTAAGCACAGTTATTTCAGCATTATCCTTTGTAAATCTACTTAAGTTGATTCTGACTTCTCCATCACAGGTCTTCTTCTATTTTTTCAATTCTCTTCCTTTTAACCAAAGGTGCGACTTCTCTTGAAACTTTATAAACGTTATAGAGTGTCAGTGCATCCATTCTCTTGAGTTGAACCAGCAAACAGCCGCTTATTCTCACATCTATGTATTTTTTAGCTTCCATCGCAACTTTGAGTAGCTCTCTAACACTTTCAGCCCTCTCAAAATCTAAACCCGCTCTTTTTAGCCTTTCTTCATTCAGCTTGTGTATCGTTAAAGGCTGGAGCATCATCTCGTCAACTCCAAGTGAAGCCGCTATCTCAGCAATCTTTGGGATATCCTCATCATTTATCCCTGGCATGAAGATTGTCCTCACAATTGAACGAACCGATTTATCAGAACCAACTATTTTGAGGGCATTCACAACTTTATCAAAAGTGTCAGCATTCGTAATCATTTTGTGCCTTTCTCTGCTTGCGGCATCTAAGCTTACCATAACTAAATCGAAATCGAGCTTTTGCCAGAGTTCCTCCGTTAGAAGGCTTCCATTAGTTTGCAAGTCTAACCTGGCATCTGGAAATCTTTCACGGAGCATCTTATTGACTTCAACAATCCTTGGGGAAAGCAGAGGCTCTCCATACTGGGAAATTGTTATCGCCTTTGGATTTTCCCAGCCATAGTAACCTGGTTTTGGTGCTTTTCCCAATTTTACAGCCACATTTGAATAACAGAAGATGCAGTCATGATTGCAAGCTGGAGTCAGCTCATAGGAAGGATGATGGACAGGATTATCAATGCTTAAATCCAATCCTTGACAAAACTGGCAATGAGTTGGAGCTATTAGCTCATTAACAAACTTCTTTAGCTCTCTGGCTTCTTTATTTTCCACTCTCTCGACTTCAATCCCCATTTTTCTCGCGAATTCTTCCCAGGTATACTTCACTTTTCTCACCTTAAAAGAGAGTTTGTGATGGTATTAAAAAGTTAATTGGACAAAAATAGTTAAAGCCTGGCAATCCTCCCATCCGGCAGTCTCTTGAATTTTCCAAGCTCTGTGTTCTTGAGCTGTTCTCCATAAAACACAGGTCCGTCTCTGCACACAAGATATTCTCCAAGGGCGCAGCTTCCACAGACACCAATTCCACACTTCATATACCTCTCAGCTGAAACTTGAACATTCTTAAAGTTCATGATTTCGAGGACTTTTGCCATCATGATTTCGGGACCGCAAGTATAAACATGGTCAAATTCATCCTTTCTCTCTGCTAAAACATCCGTTGGAAAGCCTTTAACTCCTAAGCTTCCATCGTCAGTTGTTAGAATAATTTCATCAACATAATTCTCAATGTCAAGCAGTGCAAATTCATCTTTACTCTTAGCTCCATAGATCAAAGTGATTCTCTCAAAATGTCTTCTATAATGCTTTGCAAGGGCATACAGCGGGGGAGTCCCAATTCCACCAGCGACCAGTGAAATCCTCTTCCCCTTTGGCTCAAATCCCCTTCCATAGGGACCACGAATCCAAATGTAATCGCCTTCTTTCAGCTCAAACATTTTTGATGTAAATGCCCCAACTCTCTTCACGAGGATTAAGTCTTTATCAGCTAAGCTGAACGGCTTTTCTCCAAAGTCTGGGAGCCAGACCATTATAAACTGACCCGGCACAAAGTCGAGTTTTCTGTTAAAGCGGAAGGCTTTAATGTTCTTGGCTTCTTCCCACACTTCACTCAGTTCAACTCTCAATAACAATTCTCTCCCCCCTTGGCTTTCCTACGATTTCATCGTCTTCCATAACAACTTTTCCTCTAAGCAGAGTCATCTTAACCTTTCCTTTCAACTTCCATTCTTCAAATGGGCTCCATTTTGCTTTTGTATAAAACTCTTCAGGTTCAACTTTCCACTCCTCTTTTAGGTTCACAACTATTAAATCAGCGTCCTTCCCGACTTCGAAACCTTTGTTCTTTATTCCAAAAATCTTAGCTGGGTTTAGAGATGTTTTTTCAATTATATCCCAAAGAGAAATCATACCCTTGTTGTACGCTGTCAGGAGAAGTGCCAATTCTGTCTCTAATCCTGGCAATCCTGCTGCGCCTTCTTCTTTTTCATCCAAAGTGTGGGGAGCGTGGTCACTTGCAACAATTGGGATTTTTTCGAAGTTCTGCCAAAGATATTTGACATCTTCTTTGCTTCTTAATGGAGGATACACTTTTAAAAGTGGATTTTCCTCAAAGTCCCTTTTAGTCAGAAATAAGTGATGGGGAGTAACTTCAAAGCTTATCCATGGAAGACCTTCCTCCAAAATTCTCTTTAACCCTTCTTTTGTAGAGACGTGACAAATGTGGAGAGGTTTCCTTAATCTTTTGCTAACATTTAGAGCTTTTTCAATTGCTTTGGCCTCTACAATGTTGGGTCTCTCTGGGAATTTTTGGATTAGCTCATAATCCTCAGCGTGGACGCTAACCCTTTTGTTAGCACACTTATAATCCTCTTCAAAATTTTCCGAGTAAATTCCTCCCGTAGAGGCTCCCATGAAGATTTTATAAAAATCTGCTTTTACATTTTTGATCTCACTGCAGTTTCCTGAAATCAAAAAGCCCAATGCGTAATCTGTATATGATTTTCTCTTGAAGAGTTCTGCCCTTTTTTCAAAAATTTCCTTACTCATAATTGCTGGATCTGTATTTGGCATATCGAACACTGTGGTTATTCCTCCGTGAAGGGCTGCCATAGTTCCACTTTTCACAGTTTCCTTATGTTTTTGGCTGAAATCTCTTAAATGGACGTGAACATCGATTATTCCAGGCATTATAACTTCATGAGTTTTTGTTTCAATTACTTCCTCTCCATTAAGAGGACTTTTTGAAAATTTTGTGATTTTACCATTATCAACTCCAATGTATCCGTTTACAACTTGATTTTCAATAAAGAACTTGCCTTTCAGAACCAACCCATGCATAACGTGCCCGCTTGAACGTCAAATGTCTAATGTTTTTAAGTTTTTCGCTACAATCAACATGAAACAAGGTTTCAAACGATTTTCTCGGCTTTCTACAAACTTTTTTGAGGTTAATACATTAAACTCTTGATATTTGAAGGATAAATTTTGGATTTATAGAATGTTAGTGTCACATTGAATGCATAAGCTAAGGTTTGGGCTTATTTTTACCAATAACCTTGTGAGATTTCAATGAGTATCTCCAAAGTTTTACAAAAACGTAACTCTTAAATAGGAATCGCATGTATAATCTTATGCCTTTATACTCTAAGGAATGCAATAGTGTTAGAAAAATGAGGGAGGACTAAACCATGAAGAGGTCTGGAATTTTGGCTTTGTTGTTTGTTTTTGTCATGCTTTTAGGACCATTAGCTGCAGCAGAGCAGGGTCCAGCCCCTGACACTGTTTATATCTCAATTAGGACTAATGAGGAAACTGGTATTACTGATGTTGCGAAGGGGGACTTGGATATTTTCCTCTGGTCGGTTAGTGGGGCAAAGTTCAAAGATTTACCAAAGGATGTCTTAGACAACTTGAAGCTTATTAAGACCGCAAGCGGTTACTGGGAAATCACAATGAACCCAGTTCACGACGATGACAACCCATACTTAATCACAGTTGGTGAGAAGAAATATTTCAACCCATTTGCAATTAGGGAAGTTAGGTTTGCCATGAACTGGCTTGTCAGCAGACAGTACATTGTTCAGAACATCCTCCAAGGTTCAGGTGCACCAATGATTGGAGGAATAAGACCAAGCACAGGTGCAAACCCATACTTTGAGCCAGTTTACAAGGCTCTTGGTATTTCAGCTACAGCAGATGTTACAAAGGCACAGAAGATGGTTGAAGAAGCCATGAAGAAAGCTGCTGATGATCTGGCAAAGGAGGGACACAAACTTGAGCTCAAGAAGGACGCAGAGGGCAAAGAGTGGTGGTACTTCGATGGTGAACCCGTCACAGTCAAATTCATCATAAGAATTGAAGATAGAAGAAAAGACGAGGGTCTTTATGTTGCCGACTTAATTGAAAAGTTCTTCCACTTCAAGGTTGAGAGACTTCTCTGGGATAGGAGGAAGGCTTCGTCAACAGTCTATTTAAGTGATCCAAAGAACTATGAGTGGAATCTTTACACTGCTGGTTGGGTTTCAACAGTTAACATTAAGTGGCCGGATGATTATACAGCCTTCTGGTATGCTGACTGGTATGGATGGCTTCCAGCCCCAGTTGGATGGGAATACAAGCCAACTCTCACAGTCAAGGACTTCATTGACTACATTGGAGGCCCCGACAAGGCTGTTGAGGTGCTTGGTCTCAAATACTATGTTGGAGACAAGCTTAAGGAACTTTATGACTGGACAATTGATGATGTTACAAAGCTTCTTGTACTTACAAGTGTTGAGGTCAATGGTAAGGAGTATAAGCTTGAAGAGGGTAATGCTGACCAGTACTGGGATCTCCAGAAGATTTCAATGGGACTCGGTATAATGGACAACATAAGAATGTTTACAGCAGAAACATGGGAGTACTTCCCAGTCAACAAGGACAGAGTTAAGGCAATTGCAAGGGACGTTTCAAGCGGTCTGTGGACGAGGTGGGGTTTGATTACTGCTGAGACTCCGGATAAGGTTGTTAACGTTGCTGAGTACTCAGCAACTGGTGCACTCTTCATGAGCGCATTCAACCCAATCGGTGGTATTGACGACGTTTATTCTTCAGCAATCTGGAGAATCGTTAGAGATTACCCAGTCTTCACAGACCTCTCAACGGGAACATACATCCCAGTCAGGTGTGACTTCAAGGTTGAGAGAGGACCAATTAAGGTTCCTGATACTGCAGTCATCTGGAATGCAACTGTGAAGAAGTGGGTCTCACCGCATGCTGGTGAAGAGGCTAAGGCTAAGGTCACATACGACTGTAAGTTGGGCAACTGGCATGATGGACAACCAATGACAATGGCAGACTTCAAGTACGCAATAGCATTCAACTACGAATGGGCTTACAAGAATGGCGACGATGATCCATACTACGATGAGAAGGTCGCAAACGCATTCGTTGATATTGCCAACCAGATTAAGGGTTACGAGTTCGTCGATGAGGACACAATCGCGGTTTATACGGATTATATTCATCCGATTGCTGATGATGTGATTGCTGCGAATAATGCTGTTTGGCCAACACTTCCGTGGCAGCTCCTCTATGCAATGGGTGAGCTTGTTGCAAAGGGACAAGAATATGGGGCATCCCAGAAGTACTCATTCAGTGAAGAGGCAGAGGGAGTTGCACAGCTTGACTTACTCATTGCAGACCACGTTGCAGACTTGAAGAAGGTTATTGAGGCACTCAAGGCTAAGAAGGCAGTTCCAGCTTCAATCGCTGGTGACGTCAGTAATCCAACCCCAGGTTATGACGCACTCATCAAGTGGATTAACGAGCACGGCAACGCCGTAGTCAGCAACGGACCATTCTACATTGAAAAATACGACCCAGACAAAATATTCGTCGAACTCAAAGCATTCAGAGACCCAACCTATCCATTTAGCCCAGACTACTGGAAGCAAAAGCTCATCCTTGCAAAACTTGAGCTTGCTGGTGTTAATGTTCCAACAAGGGTCTTTACAGGCGATGACCTGAAGATTGAAGTCAGGGCAAACATGGTTGTTGAGTATCCAACAGAGGGAACACAGCCAGCTGACAAAGGATTCGTCTACATTGAGATAAGAGATAAGAATGGTAACGTCGTCTACAGTGGCGAAGCTAAACTTGCTAAGGCAGGAGTCTTTGAGATAACCGTTCCTGGTTCAGAAACTGCAAAATGGGAAGCAGGAAGATATGACATTTACGTCAAGGGTGGACTCATGGAGGGCATTACATCATTTACAGACAAGAAGGCATTGATTGTAATCAAGAAGCAGGTTACATCACCCACAACCAGCAGTCCGAGCCCATCACCAAGTCCATCTCCAAGCCCAAGTCCATCACCATCACCAACTACAACAACAAAGACTGGAGTCTGTGGTCCAGCGGCTCTCGTTGGATTAGCGCTAATCCCACTGCTCTTAAGAAGGAGGAAGTGAAAAATTTCCTTCTTTTCAACTTTTAATTTATTTTTGTAACTTAGTGCTCTTCTTTATGGCTTCTATGTAAATAATTGGTGTATTCAGGCATTTATTGTTTAGATTCTGTGAGATACGCATACTCCACTTGTTGTTATAGAAAAATATATAAAAGTTTTACAAGATTGAAAATGTTGATGAATGAGAAATATCTCGAATGAACATGTCTGAACGGGGAGGTGTGAGGTTTGGGATATGGTCGTTATTTGGCAATTAGACTCTTAAATGCGCTTTTAGTGTTGGCATTGGTAACGCTACTTGTTTCAGTTCTGTTCACAAAAGTTGCAGAGGAAGATCTAAAATCAAGCATACAGGAACAGATAAATATGAAGCTGAGGGCAAATCCAGAGCTAATGAAGCAGCTTTCAGCCGATCCCGAAAGATTTCAGCAGTGGTATCAAAGTGAATATAACAGACTTATCAAGGCTTATGGTCTGGATAAACCATTCTGGGTTAGGGTATTGGAAAGAACAAAAGATACTCTAACACTTAAATTTGGGAACACGAAGACTCCAATATTTGGCGAGACAAACGTGAAAAAGATTATTGCAGCAGCAATCCCAAGAACAGTTCTGCTCTTTACAACGGCCCAAATAATCGTTATTCTAATAGGTCTTCTCTTAGGTGTTAAAGCAGCACAAGTTGCAGGGAGTGCATTAGACAGGGCAGTTTCTATCATTGCAATGCTAACAAGCAGTATTCCAATGTGGTGGTTCGGTATGATAGCAATCCTCATATTTTCATTCAAACTGGGATGGTTCCCAAGTGGTGGCATGACATCTACACCACCTAAGGAAGGATTTGCATATTATACTGACATCCTATATCATATGGTACTTCCGGTTGGAACAATCGTGTTCGTTCTCTTTGGCGGCTGGGCATGGACAACAAGAAACATTATGATCGGTACAATGCAGGAAGATTTTATTATGGCTGCAAGAGCTAAGGGTGTCCCGGAGAGAAAGGTAATTTATGGTCACGCTCTGAGGGCAGCTGCTCCACCAATCATCACAATGACAATCTTCAGCCTTCTCGGCTCTCTTGGTGGTGCAATCATTACGGAGGGTGTTTTCAACTGGCCAGGAATGGGAAGACTTTACTGGACCGCTTTACAGCAGAATGAGACAAGACTCCTCATGGGTGTTACATTCGTTACAGTTGCACTATATCTGATAAGCATGATACTTGCAGATTTAGCTTATGGTTACCTTGATCCGAGAGTTAAAGTTGGTGCATCCCAGCAGACATGAGGTGAGGTAAATGAGATGGATTGACGTGAAGGAGAGCCTTAAGGATTTCTGGTTTGAATTTAAAAGACAAAAAGGTGGATTATTTGGAATTTTCCTGCTCGCCCTTTTAGTATTTACTGCATTAGCTGCACCTTACATTACTGAACCAGATATTCCAAAGAAATGGACAACATATTGGGAAGGAAATCCAACCAATGTCCCACCGGTGTGGTATAATTACTTTACGACAAAAAAACTTGCGGCTCATGAAGTCTTGACATATGAGAACCTGAAAATCACAGCTGAAGGACAAGATTTGGGTGGTGGGGTGAAATACTATGCATTTGAGTTTGATTACAACCACAAATATGACCTCCCGCCCAAAGATTTAATAATCAAGAACATTGGAGCTCAACTTGCTGACCTTAACACCCCAGCTCAGATTGTAATCACCGTTTATAGGCCAGATGGAAATAAGATTGAACTCTTGAGTGCTGATTTGGTGGAAGGTTCAATTTATCAGATTGCCAAAATGGGTACAGTCAGAAATAATGTGTTTAACTGGGCATCCCAATTTGAGGATCCAAAGAATCTTCAGGGTAGAGTTGAGACAATAAAGAGTACAATGGATGTCATGGAGGTCATCTTTGCAAAAGCTGAACCAGGTATACTAATAAATCCCCAGCCACTTCATGGAGACTATAAATTTGTTGTGGAAATCTTCACTTTCACCAAGGGTGACAAAATTGATCTGAAACCAGTTCAGATTATCCTTACCGGAAGAACCTACGGATTCATGGGAACGGATTACAAAGGAAGGGATTTGTGGGCAGGACTTGTCTGGGGAACAAGAGTTTCACTTGTCGTTGGAGTTGCAGTTGCAGTGCTGAGCGTTTTAATTGGAATTGCTTATGGTGTTACAAGTGCATATCTTGGTGGCTGGAAGGATGAATTTATGCAGAGAGTTAATGAGTTTGTTGCTTCAATACCAACACTGCCAATCCTTATCCTCCTGGGTGCAGCATTCAAGGGACACGTTACGCTGTGGACAATAATCTTCCTGCTGGTAATGTTCGGTTGGACGGGAATTGCTAAGGTTGCAAGAAGCATGGCACTCCAGATTAAAGAGCAAACATATGTTGAGGCGGCAAGGGCGTTAGGGGCTGGAACAGGAAGAATTATCTTTAAACACATTATGCCTCAGATAATGCCCTATGCATTTGCTGTCATGGCTCTGAACGTTCCCAGTGCAGTTCTTACTGAGGCATCTCTCAGCTTCCTTGGACTTGGTGATCCAACAGCTGTCACTTGGGGACAAATACTCCATGATGCACAGACAAACAGCGCAACAATCAACGGATACTGGTGGTGGGTTATTCCACCAGGGCTGGCAATCTCATTGGTTGCACTGACATTCGTGCTCATAGGTGTGGCATTGGATAGGGTGTTAAACCCAAGACTCAAGAGGTTGTGAGGTGTGAAAGATGGCTAAAACTGTCCTTGAAGTTAAAGATCTCAAAATGTATTACTTTACATCAAGAGGTGTCGTCAGGGCTGTAGACAACGTCAGCTTTGAACTTAAAAAGGGAGAGGTTATGGGACTTGCTGGAGAGAGCGGATGTGGCAAGTCCTCTCTTGGTTTTACTTTGATGGGAATGCCAACTCCTCCAGGAAAGATAGTTGGTGGTAGTGTTAAAATAGACGGCAGAGAAATAGTTGGACTTCCGGAGAATGTTTTGAGAAGGGAAATCAGATGGCAGAAGATCTCAATGATATTCCAGGGTGCAATGAATGCTTTAAATCCAGTTTACACAATTGGCTATCAGATGATTGAACCACTTATCTATCACAAAGGCATGGAGAAAGAAGAAGCTCTTGACAGGGCAATGAGATATCTTGAGCTGGTTGGTCTTTCCCCAGAAATCGTTTACAGGTATCCACACGAATTAAGTGGTGGTATGAAGCAGAGAGTTATCATTGCAACAGCGTTAATCCTTGAGCCGGAAGTCGTCATTGCTGATGAGCCAACGACAGCTCTTGATGTTGTTGTTCAGGCACAGATCATTAACTTAATGAAGAAGCTTAAGAAAGAGCTTGGACTTTCAATGATATTCATTACTCACGACTTGAGCATTCTTGCAGAGATCAGCGACAGAGTGGCAATAATGTATGCTGGAAAGATAATTGAGATTGGTGACAGCCAGAAGATTTACTATGAGCCAGCTCACCCATATACTCAAAAGTTACTTGCAGCAATCCCAAGATTACATGAAGATGTCGATAAGCTCGAATTCATTCCAGGACAGCCACCGAACCTTATTAACCCGCCAAGTGGATGTAGATTCCACCCAAGATGTCCATATGCAATGCAAGTATGTAAAGAGCAAGAGCCTGAACTGAAAGAGATTGATAAAGATCACTATGCAGCATGCTGGTTGTTGTGAGGGATGGAAAATGGCTGAACCAATTTTAAAGGTTGAGAATCTTAAGAAGTACTTCCCAATCAAGAGAGGGTTGCTTGGGGCACTTAGAGGGGAACCTCCAAGATTTGTCAGAGCTGTTGATGGGGTTAGTTTTGAGGTTTATAAGCAGGAAGTATTCGCCCTGGTCGGTGAGAGTGGCTGTGGTAAGACAACAACAGGAAAACTTGTCATGAAACTCCTTGAACCTACGGATGGTAGAATCTACTTGGAGGGAAGGGATGTCACTGAATTAAAGACTCAGGAAGAGATCAAGGCATATAGAAGAAAAGTTCAGATGATATTTCAGGATCCTTTCTCATCAATGAACCCCAGATTCAGAATATATGATGTCCTTGAAGAGCCTCTCTTAATTCATGGAATTGGGGAAACAAGGGCTGAAAGAGAGGAGCTCATTCACAAGGCATTGGAAATGGTCAAGATAGTTCCTCCAGAGGATTACGTGGGAAGACATCCACACATGCTTTCAGGTGGTCAGAGACAGAGAGTTGCCATTGCAAGAGCTCTTATTTTGAATCCGACATTCATAGTTGCAGATGAACCTGTTTCTATGCTTGACGTTTCAATTAGAGCAGAAGTCCTTGAGTTAATGAAGGAGCTTAAGGAGAAGATGGGTGTTACATATCTCTACATTACTCACGACCTTTCAACGGCAAGATACTTCGCAGACTGGATAGCTGTCATGTACTTGGGAAGGATAGTCGAGATGGGACCGGCTAAAGTAGTTATTGACAACCCAATACATCCATACACCAGAGCACTCTTGGCAGCGGTTCCTGAACCAATTCCGGAGAGAAGAAACATCATCAAAGAATTGCCAATTAAGGGTGAAGTTCCAAGTGCCGTCAATATTCCACCAGGATGTAGATTCCACCCAAGATGTGTTTACATGGAGAAAGGGCTCTGTGATATCAAGCATCCGCAGCTTGTTGAATACGAACATAACCATTGGGTTGAATGTCATTTGGCTGGTAAGATCTGAATCTTTCCTTTCTTTACTTCTCTTTGGACGTGATATCATGCACACATTTAGGAAAGCCATTAATTATCCGCTGATAAAAGGTGGACTGATATTTCTGGCACTTGCTCTTGTTTTATCCCTGATTTCAATGTACAGTGTGGAGAGATCATATTATTCTCAGGGGATCTTAAGTGTTGGACAGTATGTTATTGGAGATAAGGATTTTGAGAGTAGTTATTTCATAACAAATAGAACTCTTATTCTTTCCTCTCAAAATGCAAGTGTTATTGTCATCCAAAGGGGAAAAATAAATTCTTACACCCTTCAGAATGAATCAATTCGTCTGAATCCAATTTCTCAACCTGAGATAAGCGTTGAGAGAGGCAATGTGAGCTATTCATATAGGGCTTATGGTGTTGATTATCCATACTCCCTCTTATCACTTTTAGCATTTGTTTTTATGATAGTAGGAAGTGCTTTAAGCATATATGGATACATTAGATTCATGGAGGATGCTATGGAAGATGCCAGAAAAAGGTGATTCCAATGAGAGTGTTAGATTATGAAAAAGTAATTGAAAAAATTGTTTCGTTTATTAAAAGGAAAGTTGAAGAGGCAGGTGGCAAAGGTGTTGTCATAGGAATAAGTGGTGGTGTTGATAGTGCAACTGCTGCTTTTTTAGCTGTCAAAGCTTTGGGAAAAGACAAAGTCCTTGGCTTAATAATGCCCTATTATGAGAATCAGGATGTGGAAGATGCAAAATTAGTTTGTGAGACTCTTGGAATTAACTATAAAATCATCAACATCAAGCCAATTGTTGATGCTTTTGAAAAAACTCTCGACTTTGAACCGAACAAGACTACCAAGGGTAATGTGATGGTTAGAACAAGAATGATTTTACTTTACGCTCATGCAAACCAGTACAATCTCCTCGTCCTGGGTACAAGCAACAAAAGCGAACTTTTAGTGGGGTATTACACTAAGTGGGGCGATGGGGCGAGCGATTATGCTCCCTTGATAAACTTGTATAAGACTGAAGTCTGGGAGATTGCTAAGAGATTAGGCGTTCCGGAGAAGATTATTAAGAAAAAACCAACTGCTGGCCTTTGGATTGGGCAGACGGATGAGGGTGAACTCGGCATAAGTTACAAACTCTTAGATGAAATCCTTTACAGATTAATTGACTTGAAGATGCCTAAGGAGAAAATTGCCGAGGAGTTAAATATTCCACTTGAAAAAGTCGAACACGTGGAAAACCTAATAAAAAAGAGCGAACACAAGAGGAGACTACCAACAGGACCAGAGATTTGAGGTGGGAACTTGAAAAAGGGATATTTCTTAGTTTTTTCAGCCGCCAGTATGTGGGGCACTTTAGGCATCTTTGCTAAACTTTTGTATCAATTTAATTTGGATACTTTCACCGTGGTATTCTATCGAGTTGTGATTGCATTTTTCCTCCTTCTAATCTATAACCTCTCAAAAGGTTTAAAAATTAAAAGAGAACGTTTGTCATTTTACGCATTCTATGGGTTTTTCAGCATTTTTTTGTTCTATGTGCTGTATTTCTATACTGTAAGAATATCCTCAGTGTCACTGGCAGTTCTGCTTCTCTACACTGCTCCAATACATTCCACTATACTTGGATATCTCATTTTTAAGGAAAAGATAACCCCAACGAAATTAATGGCTCTGACAATGGCAGTTATTGGAGTATTACTGGTTGTAAATCCCAATAATGAGAAGATGAGTATTCTTGCAGTGGTCTTGGGTCTTTTATCTGGGTTCACATATGCATTATATGGTGTTTTGGGTAAAATAGCAGTTAGAAACGAAAGGCCTGAAGAGGCATTACTATACACTCTTGGATTTGGCACTCTGTTCTTAGTCCCCTTCTCTAATTTTAAAATTCCATTAGATGCTATTCCATATATTTTTGCACTTGCGTTTTTTCCAACATTTCTGGCGTATATATTGTACAACACTGCCCTTAGAGAAGTTGAGGTAAGCAAAGCTTCGATAATAGCAACGATAGAACCAGTTGTAGCCCTAATTTTGGCGTATCTGGTGTTTAATGAGGTCTTAACATTAAAACAGCTATTAGGGGCAGTTTTAATAATTGGAGGTTCAATATTGATTCACATGGATGAAATAATTGAAAGAAAGGGCTAAATGTAAAAGTACCTCTCGAGTTCCCACTCTGTAACCTTCTTGGTTTCTGATGGGATATCCCTCTTTTTAAGATATTCAAGATATGTCTCCCACTCTTTTTCTTTGTATTCCTTAAAGTTCTTGTATGCTTTTCCAAGAGACTCTTTGATAACTTTGTCTTTTTCAAGCTCGTCAAGAGCTTCTCTAAGGCTTGATGGCAGGGTCTCAATACCTGTTTCAATTCTCTTTTCTCTGTCCATCTCATAGACGTTTTCTTCGACATATGCAAAAGGTTCAATCTTGTGCTTTATTCCATCCAATCCTGCCTTGATTATTGCGGCAAATGCCAGATAGGGATTTGCACTTGGATCTGGACAGCGGTATTCAATCCTTGCCCCCTTTCCTTTGTATGCTGGAACTCTTATCAGTGCACTTCTGTTTCTGTAACCCCAGCTTACATAAACAGGAGCTTCATATTCTGGGACTAAACGTTTGTAACTATTTACAGTTGGGTTAGTCAAAGCTGTCAGTGCCTTGGCATGCTTTAATATTCCGCCAATGAAGTATAATGCCGTTTCACTGAGTCCATCTTCCCCGACGAATAAATTCTCTTCTCCTTTCCACAGACTTATGTGAAGATGCATTCCATTACCCGGCATTCCATAAATTGGCTTTGGCATGAATGTTGCATATAATCCATGACTCTCTGCAACTGCCTTGACAACATATTTGAAGCTTATGATGTTGTCTGCCGTTCCTAAGGCATCTGAGAACCTAAAGCTTATTTCGTGCTGTCCAGCCCCCACCTCATGGTGCAACACTTCCGGGATTAGACCAAAGTAAGGCATGTAGAGTGCAATTTCTCTCTTTACATCTTTGGCCTTGTCAAGGTTTATGATATCAAAATATCCCCCAACATCTGGTAATTGAAGCTCCCAAGTTCCATTTTTTCTGAAGAGGTAAAATTCTGGTTCTGGCCCGATATAGACTTTTAGTCCTTCTTTCGCAAGTTCATCACTCACACTCTTTAAAATTCCTCTTGGATCAGCATGGTACGGTTTATCATCCTTGTATATGAACCCATAGACTCTTGCTACACCTTCCCATGGTATTTCTGCGTAGGTTGAAGGATCAACCTTAAAGATTAGGTCGCTGTCTTCTATACCCTGAAATCCAGTTATTGAAGAACCATCAAAGGAAATACCCTCACTCACAGCTTCTTCATATCTCTCTATTGGAATTTCCATACCCTTTGGAATCCCATTGATATCAACAAAGATTAGCTGGAGGAACTTTATTTTCCGTCTTTCCATTTTTGGAATGGTTTCTACTTCGTTCATTTTTATCACCATTTTTTGTTTGAATGTTC
Organism: uncultured Thermococci archaeon; assembly: GCA_964615185.1. Classification (GTDB taxonomy): domain Archaea; phylum Methanobacteriota_B; class Thermococci; order Thermococcales; family Thermococcaceae; genus Thermococcus_B. Next base: position 4,705 of record CAZTOS010000041.1, on the reverse strand, counting down.
ATAATAAACGCTTTTTCTTTGAACAATTTATACAATATAAGGTTTTTGCCTGAACATTTGTCATTTTGACAAATATCTATGCATTTTCTGAAATTATTGACAGAAATATGTTAATTTGATGATTTATTTAACAGCGTTTAGACAAATACATGTTATGTCTTTTATCAATAGTAGTTTAACCTTGTGGTATTCTCTTAGATGGTGCTATAAGATACCACAAAAAGTATATAAAAGAAGTTTTGACACATTTAATGGGTGAAGAAAAATGAAAATCCTTGTCACGGGAGGGGCGGGATTCATAGGTTCTCATTTAGTTGACGAATTGATGAAAAGGGGGCATGAAGTTAGAGTAGTTGACGACTTAAGTGCAGGAACTCTGGGTAATCTCAAGCAATGGATTGGGCACGAACGATTTGAGTTTATCCAAGGTGACCTGAGAAATAGAGAAATTGCAAAAAAAGCAGTAGAGAATGTTAAGGTTGTGTTTCATTTAGCAGCAAACCCTGAAGTTAGGATTGGTGCCCAAACTCCCGAAATTTTGTATGAAACTAATGTTTTAATAACGTATAACCTTCTTGAAGCTATAAGAGAAGAAAAAGTTGAGTATTTGATTTTTACTTCCTCGTCAACTGTCTACGGAGATGCAAATGTCATCCCCACACCAGAGGATTACGCTCCTCTCGAACCAATAAGCGTCTATGGAGGAGCAAAGTTAGCAGCCGAGGCTTTAATCAGTGGGTATGCCCATACCTTTGGTATAAAAAGTCTGGTGTTTAGACTTGCGAATATAATTGGAGAACGATCAAATCATGGAGTTATATATGATTTCATAAATAAGCTGAGGGCAAATCCTGATCGTTTAGAGATTCTTGGAGATGGAACTCAAAGAAAGAGCTATCTCCATGTAAGTGACACGGTTGAGGGAATGCTATATCTTTTTGAAAAGTTTAAGGATGAGGGAAAAATTTATGATGTTTATAATCTTGGAAGTGAGGACTGGATTACCGTTAGAGAAATTGCAGAAGTAGTTAGCAAAGAGATGGGACTTAATCCAGAGTTCTACTTTACTGGTGGAGTAGATGGAGGAAGGGGATGGAAAGGGGATGTTAAGTTCATGCGTTTAAGCATTGAAAAAGCCAAAAGCAAAGGATGGAAACCAAAAATGAACAGTTATGAGGCCGTAAGAAGAACCGTTCGTGAACTCTTAGGAATCCCGAAGTAAAAATCTTTTTATTCCGTTTATCTTAAATTTAATTCATGCCCCAACCAGACGAAATTATACATAAAGAAATTTCGCGTATTAATCTTCATCTGCCCAGAGTGAGAAAGAGTTTGGCAAGACTATTGAATGAAGATACTCCGAAGGTACAACTTAGGGATGGGAGTTTTCACTATTTTAAGAAAAAGGAACTTGAATATCTGAGATCTCTCTTAGATGAATATGAACTTGAGAGGCTCAGCCTCCCAATAGTGCTTGAGATAACGACCACTTGGCATGGATATTTCAGAGTTAGGGGAGAGATTGAAGTTAAGGTAATAGAAAAAATACTTGGGACATATGATGTATTGGAAGAAAAAAAAGAAATTATACTTCCTCGATATCTATTGCCAAAGATAAGAAAGATTTTGCCAACAACGACAACCTATGCATTTATAACGGAAATGGAGTGAGAACAATGGATGAAAACAAAACTTTGCTAAATTATTATCTCTTTACAATCCCACACATAACAGTATTGGCCGGGGCACTTCTCGGGATACTTCTGCTCTTAAAGATTGATATAAAAAAAGCTCTTGGTATTTTTGCAGTCTCCTATGGTACCATGCTTACAATACTTGCCCTCATGGTTAGAACCCATTTCTCTAAGCTTACTTTTTATAAGTTAAGTCTGATGATTTTTGTTGGGTTTACACTTTTGGGGATAGTTCTTCTCCTAACATGAAGTTTATATTGTTCAAATGCAAAAATATTTAGGGGATGAGGATGAAAAAAATAATACTGATAATTGCTGTATTAATGGTTCTACTACCCATTGCTTCTGCTCAATTTGTTATATTTTCATCCCAAGGTAAAATACTGGTGCTTGCTGGAGATTACACAGAGGGCACTTTAACTTTAAAAAATGACCAAAACCTTGATTTTAAAGTTGTAAGCTTTCGTAAATATGTTGTTTTAGATGAAAAGCTTAATGAAGTTAAAGGATTTAAACTGGAGCTTCAGAAAACAATATACAACAATTGGAAAGCTGGTGAGAGCCGAGAAATTAATTACAATCTCCTTGTAAATGAAAGTGTTGAGCCTGGGGATTATCAAATTGTTTTGAGTTTTTGGGGTTTTTTGGAATCGGGAGATATCTATATTATAACGGCAAAGATTCCAGTAAAAGTACTTGGTAAACCCCTTATTTTTAAGGAGGCTATAACCTATGTGAAAGAGAGACCCTTTAGTTCCAACTACGTGCTCAATGGAGAAACAATAATTGTCTATTCTCATGTTGAAAATCTAAAAAACACTGTAATTTCTTTAAAAGCATTGGCATATCTTGAAAAAGATGGAAAGAGATATTTAGTCACGGAAAAGGTTGTTAATCTAACTAAAGGGGACAATGTTATCCGACTTGAAATACAAATCCCCTATGATCTACCTTCAGGAAACTATAAGCTTGTTTATCTCCTCAAGTATCCTGGAGGAACCTATCGTTTTTCAAAAGAGTATTATATTCAATTTGGCGTAAAGCTTTCTGCACTAACTCTAAAGAATACTCAAGTTTTAGAGGATTCCCAAAATGAGGTGTATGTTACGATAACAGCTGAAAGGAAGCTTAAAGTTAATGTCACGCTTTTGACATATGGGAAGGGCGATGAACTGCTCCATGAATATTATAAAACAGTCTTGCTTCAAAAAGGCACAAACATAGTCCGTTTTACACTCCCAACTGCTCCTCCAGGTGTGGTCAAGATTCTTGTAAAATTAACTTATGAGGGGATATCCATTGGAGAGGGATCAACGACGTATTATATTATTGCGTATCCAAAAATAGACGGTATAATTTATAACGTGTTAGATAATGGAAAAGTTGAATTTGTGCTTACAATTACAAATGACAATCAGAAAGAAATCGAAAGTACTATAAGTTACAGAATAATTGTAGCAAATGAAACCCTCTATAAGGGTCTAAGAAAGATAATGTTATCTCCTGGGAAAAATAAAATGCAACTTGAATTTCCTCTTCCAGAAGGAGAAATTGAATATCAGTTCATACTCTCTTCCTTTGGCAAAGAAAGCATTAAAGAGGGGACAATCTATGTTAAAAAGCAAATTCCAGCACAGTCACTGTCTCCTAATAGAACAATTACAACAAAGGAAACAACTACATCATCTCAAAAAGAAATGGAAGGAAAGAGTGAAAGGAAAAACTGGACTCCATATCTTATTGGGGTATTAATTATAGTTTTATCACTCGTGATATTCCAAATGGTTGTTGTGCAAAGAAAACCCAACAAGAGAAGACGGGAGAGACCAAAGCCCAAAAAGAAGTCTCCTCTTGGTAAATATAAGAAGCCAAAAATTCCAAAATTCGTAGAGAAGAGAGGACTTCCAAAAAAGAGATAACCAAATCTTTATAATATCTTCTTTTAAATCTCTTTTAGGCGAGAGGGCTGGGAGTTGTCGGGCTTTGTGCCCGAGGAAGTTCCGCCCACCACACCGGGGCCGCGGTGCCGCAAGGCACCTCCCGAGAGGGAGGGCAACGGCGCAGAAACGACACGTCCTCCGGGGGATGGGAATGAGGGCGGTGAAGGGGGCTGGTGACAGCTCCCGAGCTAACCCGCAGACGACCTCGGAGGGATCGGTGAAACGGCTGTCCCGCGGGGTGCAAGGCCGAAAGAGGGGCGATGAGTTCCCGGTGTGAGCTCCGTGGTAGGCCGCTTAGTCGAATGCCTCCTCAATACAGAAGGCGGACTATAGCCCCCTCACCTCATCTTTAAATCCAAACTAGAGGCCAGTGACCTACCGCCCTAAAGGGCGAGATTTTCGGAAGATAGAGGCTATTTAGCCTTCCATAGGTCATAAGTGCTCCTCCATGTCCTCTTTCCATACATTATACGCTTCTTTGACTTCTTTTTCCCTGAATTTAGGGACGGCATTTTTAAACGGGTCAAAAGATTCCACTTCGCTCTCGCTACTTCCTATATATGTAGCAATAAGACCCACCTTCGAATGAAGAGAAGAAGGCAAACGGAGAATCCTCTTTACGTCAACAGTTACTTTTCCATCAAAGTATGCTTTTGAAAATATAGTAGATAAGCCAAACAACCTTAAAAGAGTCTTATATCCAACACCCTGAGGAAAGGCTGTCAATATGGCTTTTTTTACAAAATTCTCATAAATCTCGTCCCTGCTCTCTGTTATTAGATTTATTTGTTTTCTATTCAATCCAATGTTCCTTAGGTGATACTCAGAGATTCTCTTGATGAAGTAACCAAACCTCAGTCTAAAGACCCTATAATAACCTGAAGACAGCAACATCTTTCTTTCTTGAATGTCTTCAAATGTAACCTCCTCAGCACTGGAGATATAGCTCAAAATTCTTTCCCTGGCTTTTGAATCCAACTCCAGGGCCCAATCGTCTAGAACTCTAATATGATAACCTCTACCAGAATAAACAACGTGAATGTTTTCAAAGCCGAAGTCTTCTCTCAGGAT
>CAZTOS010000040.1:0-20727 GCA_964615185.1 uncultured Thermococci archaeon | reverse complement strand
AGTTTACTTTACGTAAAGTTTACTTTACGTCGTTTATAAATTTTGTGGTTGTGCCTAAACTGTTATCTGAAATTTAGAATTTACATCTAAGATTGTCATTTTGGAGACTTCATGGAGCTTACAAAGCTCAGAATAACTTTTTGAAGCTCTCGTAGTCTTTGTATTCTATTTATTGTATTCACCCACTAAATCAATAAACCTCTCCCCTCCTCTAAAACCCCGAATCAACCAAAGTTAATACGGCTTTCGTATTTCAAAGAAGGGATGTAACAAGCTTTCCCATCAGATAAGTTGCAGTTGCCTTCGTGACTTTTACTTTCACGAATTCGCCAATTGGAGCCTCTGGTAGAATTATCTCTTTGTAGTTCATCGTTCTGCCTTCAACTCCTCCTTTCTTTCCTTCCCCGTGTGTTAAAACTAAGACATCTTTTCCAACATATTTCTGGTTTATCTCATAGCTTATAGCTAACCTTAAGCGGTGAAGATAGCGGGAGCGCTCTTTAACACGCCAGCCAACTATCTGGTTTGGCATTCTTGCCGCTAAAGTTCCGGGTCTTGGAGAGAATCTTGAAACATTTATCTTATCCGGCTTGACTCTCTTTATGAGCTCAACGGTGTTCTGGAAAGCCTCTTCGCTTTCTCCCGGAAATCCTACAATTATATCTGTATTTAAGTTCAGCTCTGGGAACTCTTTCCTAAAAGCCTTAACTATGTCCTCGAAATCTTCAACTGTGTATGTTCTGCCCATTTTCCTTAGAATTTCATTATCTCCACTCTGAACTGGCAAATGCAAGAATTTGTAAATCTTTTCATCTTTGTAGGCATCAATTAGCTCATCGAGGAACTTTATGACATGATTTGGGTTCATCATGCCGACTCTAATTCTAAACTCTCCTTCTATGGACGTAAGTTCGTCTAAAAGCTCAGCTAAGTTTGTCCCAATATCAAAACCATAGCAGCCAGTGTCTTCGCTTGAAAGCTGTATCTCCCTATAACCTTTAGCCAATGCTTCTTTAACCCATCTGACAATTTTCTCTGGGGAATAGCTCTTAAGAATTCCTCTTGCAAAGCGTGTTGCACAATATGTGCACGCATTCAAACAACCCTCACTGATTGGCACAACAAAAACTACTTTGCTCTTCCAAACTCTTGGAAGTTCAAGCTTGTCTATCTCCCTCTGCTCTACATCAACGAGTTTTACTCCCCTTTCTGATAGCTCAATGGCTTCAACAATCCTGTCTATGCTTTTAACACCCAAGATTGCCGATACCCTCTCATCTATTGCTTTAATGTTAATATGGGGCAAGCAACCGGTGACAATAACCTTTTTGCCAGCATCAAGGAGCTCTTTAATTCTCTTTCTCATATGCTTTTCTGTTGGGTCTTTCACAGCACAAGTGTTCACGATTACATACTCTGCACTATCCAAATCAACTATTTCATGACCCGCACTAACCAAGAGGGCTTCCATGATTTCTGCATCTGCTTTATTCCTTGTGCATCCATAAGTTTCAATGTGAACTCTCATTGCGAACTAACTTAAGGTCGTTAATTTAAAAAGTTAATTGGATGAAATTGCCCCTTTTCTGGCGAATGTCACTATAGGAAAACCTCTTGTAGCAATGAAAACGATTATATATCGGTAGATTTATATTGGAAAATAATGAAACGGGTAAAAACGGGCTTAAAACTCCTTGATGAAGCACTCAATGGTGGTATTCCTGAGGGATCTACCGTTTTAATACTTGGTGAGAGTGGTACGGGTAAGACTGTGCTCTCGGCACAGTTCCTGTACAATGGCGTTGTTAAATACGGTGAGCCTGGAGTTTATGTTACTTTTAATGAACCTGCTCAGGTGTTTAAAAGATATATGCGCTCTTTTGGATGGGATTTTGACAAACTTGAGAAAGCTGGGAGGCTTTTAGTTGTTGATGGTGTTTCAGTAAGCATGGGTTTACCCTTAGGTAGCTCTTTGCTAATAATAGAGGAAAAGAAATTTAGCTTAGAAACCTTCTTTCGGTATCTTTACCGAGCACTATCTTTTGTTAATGCTAAGAGACTGGTGATAGATTCGTTACCCCTTTTAATGTTCAGATTAACAGAGAGTAATATGAGAGATGCTCTGCTTAGCTTAATTGTATTTCTTAGGAAACTTAATATAACGACATTTGTGATTTCGTCTCAAAGTTTTAAAAAGCTGTCAGACATAGGTGCCGAATTTTTATTTTCTGGTATCATAGAGTTAAGGATTAGAGAAATTAAATCCGTGGGAAGTGTCATAAAATATCGCAGAGAAGCTTTAATAAGAAAAATGAGAGGAACAAAACACTCACTCTTATATATCCCCTTTGAAATTGACAGTAGTGGTGTAGTAATGTTCGAAAGTACTCTAATCAAATAACTTCCCCAAAAGCAAACTTTCTCTTGACAGAGTTAATTACAATCTCAACTTCCTGACCGACTTTGGTGTTTGGAACAAACACAACAAAGCCCTTAATCCTGGCTATACCGTCTCCGCCTTTTCCTATACTTTCGATTTTAACAGTGTATCTTTCTCCAACCTTAACTGGGGCTACTCTGCCAAATCTGTCTCTATTTCCATCAAATCTATCTCCATACATTTCCAATATCTCCTTTCGAATATTTCAACGCTCTTCAGAAGAGCGCCATTCTTACTATGTTCCTCTGCTTATAAAGGTTTGCATTTTTGATAAGAGTTTCGGATTTATTCCTTTGATGATAAATTTTTGAAAACTGCAAAAGTGTGCTCAAAATTGCAAGTAGGACATAGGACATTTTTTGAAGTAATTAAACATTGTATCCTTTAGTTTGCAATTTTTCCCCTTGGTGGTGCTATTTTAAGCTAAAACTTTTATGTTCTAAACTTTTGGTTCAGAAAATCCTTTTATCCTAAGTTTTCATAACAAATCATGAAGAGAAATTCAGAGATGGAGGGATAGTGAATGGGCGAGTATCTTCAAATAGATGAGCTCTGCAGAGTTGCTGGTGAGGCTAAATTAATTCTCTATCATGAGGATGGCACTGTTAAGCAAGCTAATTTTGTCGCTACCGCTCCGGTGAGGGGATTTGAGAAATTAGTTATAGGGAAGAATCCTCTTTTTGCAGTTGAAGCCGTCATGAGAATTTGTGGTCTTTGTCACTCATCCCATGGAAATGCAGCGGCAGAGGCAATAGAAAATGCTTTGGGAATCTTGCCTCCTAGGAATGGTTTACTAATTAGAGAGGCTCTTGGCTTGGTAAACAGGATCCAGAGCCATATCCTCCAATTGGTAATGATTGCTGGAGACTTCATAATTGAGGAGAAAAGGATGGAAGTTATCTTTAAGCTGATGACCCTTCATGGAAAGATAAGCGATTATCTGCTTAAGCTGGGAGGTGCTGCGACTCATCCTCCATATCTAACAATTGGGGGCCTTCTAAAAGTTCCAAAGTGGAGCATATTCAATAATCTTAAGGCAAGGCTACCAGAACTTAAGTCACTCTGGGCTGAGATAATGCCTTATTTGGTGGATGAGGGATATTTAACTGAGATTGCCATGGAGCTTAAAGAAAAGAAGTTCACTCCTGAATATCTTGCTTCGCACATGTTCTATGGTGATGAGTACAATGTTTCCCCAGATGCCGTGAAGACAGTTCCTTACTGGGACTACAAAGGTGAGAACGAAGACATAGCAAGAGAGGCTACAACTCAAGTTGCATTTTATAAAGGGAAAGCCATTGAAGTTGGTCCCAGAGCAAGAATGGTTGTTTATCGGTCTTTCAGAGACAATTCTCTCTTTGGCATTCACCTGGCGAGAGTTGAAGAAATAACAATAGCCCTTGAAAGGCTGGAAGAAATTCTCGACCAAATCAATATGAATGAACCCTTTAGAACTCAGAACATAATCTTTGGACCCGGGAGAGGAGTTGGGGTTTATGAGGCTCCAAGGGGCACGTTATTCCATTATGTAGAGCTTGGAGAAGAGGGCAGAATTCAGAACTTCAAGATAGTGGTTCCGACGATGTTTAACATCCCAATCATGGAAAAAGCGGCAGGGGGGCTTAGCATTCAAGCTGCAGAGGCTGTTATGCGTTTGTATGACCCTTGTATACCATGTACAACCCACGTTGTTGAGTTGAGGTGAGTAAAATGGAAAAATTAAAAGTCCTTCACGTTGATATCGGAGGTTGTGAAGGCTGTAATGTAAGCATTTTAAGGGCACTTCCAAATGTTCAAGACTTTGTTGAATTAAACATGAAATACCTTGCAAAGAAAACCTGTGCTGAAGACAAGTATGACATGGTGATCATAACTGGCGGAGTTTGTATGAATGAGCCTCATATAATTGAGAAGGTAAAAAGCCTTAGAGAGAAGGCAAGCACTCTCGTTGCTTTTGGCTCATGCGCAACATTTGGAGGGATTTTAAGATTCTGTAGGGGTGGACAAGAGCCAAGACCAGACCACAGAAACTTCCAGCCTATAAACAGTGTTGTCAAGGTTGATTATTCGATTCCAGGTTGTCCTCCAACCCCTCAGATGGTTCAATCATTCTTCAAGTTCTTTATAGCTGGAGATGAAAGGAGACTTAGACTGTTCAAAGTTTGTGCAGATATCAAGAAGCTCAGTGGTTTCGACTTAATTGATGACATCGTTTTAACAGGTCTCTGCATTGGTTGTGGTGCATGTGAGCTATCATGCCCGACACAGGCAATCAAGATGATAGATAAGAGGCCTAACCTTATAGCTGAAAAATGTATCCGCTGTGGAACGTGCTATGTGAGATGTCCTCGTGCATCTCAACTGCTTTGTATGGGGGGTAAGGTATGATTAGTTTACCATCAGAAAACCTTTTGGGAACTGTCTTTGGAATTTATTTAGCAAGGGCTAAGGACGAAGAGATAAGAAAGAGGAAAGTTGCAAGTGGTGGGGCAGTCACAGCTTTACTAACTTATGCCCTTGAAAAAGGCATAGTTGATGGCGTTGTTACAGCAAAGAGAATAAAAGGATTTGAGGGGCAGGCAATTGTTGCCCATAATAAGGAGGAACTATTAGAGGCAGCGGGAAACAAGTGGAGCATAGTCCCATTCGCAGCGAGAATGAAAGCAAAGATTGAGGAGGAGGATTTAAAAAGAGTTGCTTTGGTATGTCTGCCATGTCAAGCACAGTTTTTTGCTCAAATGAGGGATTTTCCTCTATTAGAGACTGATTTCGGTGAAAGAATAAAGTACATAATAAGTCTGTTCTGTATGGGAACATTTGCCTTTGAGGCTTTTCTAAACTACCTCAGAATGAAATACGGGATAAAAGCAGAGCAGATAAAAGATATCCACCTTAAAAAAGATTCCCTTGAAATAGTATACAATGACACAAAGCTTGATTTACCAATTAAGGAGGTCTACTCTTATCTCCAAGCTGGCTGTTTGGTATGTACAGATTACACTGGAACATGGAGTGATATCTCAGCAGGTTTTGTGGAGAGTGAACCTGGATGGACACTCCTTATAGCGAGGAATCCTAAGGCTGAGGAACTCATTAAAAATGCAGAGAAAGAAGGATACTTAGAACTGAAAGAAGGTTCTCATGTAATTGGAGAAATTTTGAAAAAGGCAAGGGAAAAACTTGCAAGAGCACAGCAAAACATGATGTATCTGCTTTAGCTTTTTAGAAAGTTTTTTATTTTTGGCTTCAAAATTTTAAGACATGAATGAATTTAAGAGTACACCAAGCTACATACCCCTTGAAAGTGTTACAAGAATAATGGGTGAAGCTAAGCTTGTTTTTCAGCAGGAGGATGGCATAGTTCAAGACGCCTTTTTTATATCAACCGCCCCTTTAAGGGGTTTTGAAAAATTAGTCGTTGGAAAAGATTCACTCTTTACAATTAAAGCTGTTATGAGGATTTGTGGTGTTTGCCATGTTGCCCATGCAAATGCTGCAGCTGAGGCTATAGAGAGTGCTGTCGGCATTTCTCCTCCAAGAAATGCTCTATTGATGAGAGAGTTACTGGGTTTGGTGAACAGGATTCAAACACACACCCTTCTTCTTATCATGGTCAGCGCAGATATGATTGTTGAGGAAAAGAGAAATGAGCTAATTTTCAGCTTAATTAGGTTGTATGATAAAGTCAGTGATTATCTCCTTAAATTGGGAGGAGGAGTAACTCACCCACCTTATTTAACGATAGGTGGCATTTCAAAGGTACCAAAATGGAGCGTCTGGAATCATTTAAAAGCAAAACTCCCAAGGGTTAAAAAGGAGTGGGAGAATATCAAGTATCTCCTTTTAGACGAGGACAATCTCACAGAAATTGCGGATGAGCTAAGAGCAAAAATGGCTAAAAATGATTTCTTAGCGTCGGACTTATTTTTTGGAGACAAGTATAAAGTTTCCTTTAAAGAAATTCAAACTGTTCCTTACTGGGAATATAGGGAAGAACCAAGAAAGCTTGTAAACGAAGCCACAGTTATGGTTGCATTCTACAAAGGGAAACCAGTTGAAGTCGGTCCCAGGGCAAGGCTCACCCTCTTCACACCTTTTAAGGGGATATCTTTATTTGGTCTCTATGCTGCAAGGATACTGGAAATAGATCTTGCTTTTGAAAGAATGAAAGAACTTCTCAATGGCATTAACATAAAGGAGCCCTTTAGGAGGCAAAACATTATCTTTGGGCCTGGTAGAGGCATTGGAGTTTATGAGGCTCCGAGAGGAACTCTATTCCATTATGTAGAGCTTGATAGGGAAGGAAAAATCAGCAAGTTGAAAATAGTCACTCCCACAATGTTCAATATTCCAGTAATTGAAAGGGCTGTTAAAGGATTAACGGTTGAAGCTGCTGAAGCCGCTGTTAGGCTGTTTGACCCGTGTATACCATGCACCACTCATGTGGAGTATATACAGAAAAATTGAAAAACCACTCTCTGGTGGTCAAATGATAAAGAAGGTGAGGATTTTTAGATGGGAAAATGGTGTGAAAACCCTTGATGATTATGTCTGTATTGAGGAGAGATTTGAGATTTATATAGTCCGTGATAATTTTGAAGAGTTTCTTGCTGAGCTTTCGGCTTCACCAAGTCAGCTCAGAGAACTTGGAGTTGGTTTCGTTGTCTGTGAGGGATATGAGAAAGCCGAGGAAATTATTAACAGCTGGGTTGAGGGACAGAGAATTTACGTAAAAGTCAGGGACACGAACATTGGCAACTTAAGGAGTGAAGTAACTATAAGGCACGCGCCTTGTGGGGGTCAATATACGGTTAGGGAGTGTGAAGTCCTCGGTGGAAAAGCTGGAGACATAAAAGTACCTCCTGAGCTTATCTTGAAGATATCTTCTTCTATGACTCAGCTTGCAGAAACGTGGAGAAAAACTGGAGGGACTCATTGGGCAGCCCTTTTCGATAAAGAAGGCAGGACAGTTGCGTTTAGTGAGGATATAGGCAGACATAATGCCGTTGATAAAGTAGTTGGGTATGCGGTTCTCAATGGGCTAAACTTAAGTGAGTTGATTTTAGCTTCAAGTGGCAGAATGCCCTATGCTATGGTTAAGAAGGCCGTTAATGCCGGCATACCTATTGTTATAACCAAGTCCCCTCCAACAGACAAAGGTGTCGAGCTCGCAAGAAAATACAATGTAACGTTAATTGGATTTGCAAGAGGGAAAAGGTTTAATATATACAGTGGTGAATATAGAATAGCCTTCGAAAACAGAACTTGACATTCCTCTACTATTTTTAACATCAAGCAATATGTTAAACAAGTCTATTTGTAAGCATCTTTGTTTAAATCTTGTACAATGATGTATACAAAATAATTTAAAAAAAGGATTCTCGGCATTTTATTTCGTTATATCTCAGCTATTATAACCTTTTGTTAAGAACTAAGCTATAAGAAAAGGGTTTTAAAGCAAATCGTTTAACACGATGTTGAAGCAGATGTGGGCATTAAAATATAATAGTACATTAAAGAGCATATCTGTACACTAACTTAGGAGGTGTCCCGCTTGGCGGAGGAATTAATACCTGTAGTGTGTCCTTACTGTGGAGTTGGATGTAGGTTATACATAAAGACGGTGGACGGCTATCCAGTGGGTATAGAGTACGCAACTGACTTAGAGGGGATATCAAATGAAAAGGGTAAGCTCTGTCCCAAGGGTAACGCAGTAATTGAGTACCTCTTGGCAAAGGACAGGCTCAAGAAGCCATTAAAGGCTAAGGAGCAAGGAAAATTCGTTGAGAGTAGCTGGAGTAAAGCAATTAAAGAGGTCGCTGAGAGATTGAAGGCATATGCAAAAGATGATCCAAATCAATTGATGTTCTTCGGTTCTGCAAGAACATTTAACGAACCAAACTACCTCATCCAAAAGCTTGCAAGAATGCTTGGCACAAACAACGTTGACCACTGTGCTCGTTTGTGTCACGCTCCAACCGTTTCTGGACTTAAAGCTGTTTTTGGCGCTGGAGCAATGACCAACACTTACAAGGATATTGAAGAGGCAAATGTTATCCTTATCATTGGGCACAACTATGCAGAAACCCATCCAGTTGGATTTAGATACGTCCTCAAGGCTAAGGAGAGAGGAGCAAAGGTTATCGTTGCCGACCCAAGATTTACAAGAACAGCTTGGTTTGCAGACATATTTCTTCAGAACTACCCAGGAACTGATATTGCATTGATAAACGGTCTCATTCACGTCATAATCAAAGAGAAGCTCTATGATGCAAGGTTCGTAAGAGAGAGGTGTGTTGGTTTCGACGAGCTCGTTAAAGCTGTTGAAAAGTTCACACCAGAATACGTTGAGAGGATAACCGGCGTTCCAGCTGACCTTATAGTTGATGCAGCAAGAACATTTGCAACAGCAGGAAAAGGCGTCATAACCTGGGCTATGGGTCTAACACAGCACACTCACGGTCACGATAACGTTAGGCTCTTGGGAACACTTTCAGCAATCTGTGGATATCAGGGGAGAGAAGGCTGTGGCTGCGCACCAATGAGAGGACAGAACAATGTTCAGGGAGCATGTGACATGGCTGCTTTGCCAAACGTCTTCCCAGGTTACCAGGCAGTTACCGACCCAGAGAAGAGGAAGTTCTTCGAGGAGTTCTGGGGCGTTGAGCTGAGTGGAGAAGTTGGTCTTACAGTCATCGAAGCAGCACATGCGATTGATGAAGGAAAGGTCAAAGCCTACTATGTTATGGGTGAGAACCCAGTTATCAGTGATGCAAACGCAAACCACGTGATCAAAGCCCTCCAAAAGCTTGAGTTCATGGTTGTCCAGGACATAGTCCCAACACCAACAATGGAGTTTGCCGACATCGTTCTGCCAGCTGCTGCAATGCTTGAGAACGAAGGTTCTCTCACAAACACAGAGAGAAGAGTGCAGTGGAGCTTCCCAGCAGTTAAGCCACCTGGAGAAGCAAGGCCAGACTGGTGGATTTTGAGTGAGGTTGGTAAGGCAGTTGGATTTGACAGAGATGGCTCAAAAGGATTCAGATACAACGATGCAGCTGATGTTTTGAGAGAGATCAACGCCTGTACACCGCAATACAGAGGAATTACCCCAGAGAGGCTCAAGGCCAATTTGGCTGGAATTCTCTGGCCATGCCCAAGCCCAGATCACCCAGGAACAAGGGTTCTCTACAAGGAGAGATTCTTGACTCCAGATGGAAAAGCCCACTTAGCAGCAGTTGACTACAGAGGACCAGTTGAGCTTCCAGATGAGGAGTATCCATTCATATTAACAACGCACAGATACGTTGGAATGTATCACACACTGACAATGACCGGAAGAAGTGAGGCTTTGGTCAAGAGATGGAAGGAGCCATTGGCAGAGATTCATCCAGATGATGCAGCCAAACTTGGCATAAAGAGAGGAGAGTGGATTAAGATTGAGACAAGGAGAGGTGTCTATCCAATCAGGGCTAAGGTCACGAGGGCTGTTAAGAAGGGCGTTATTGCAGTTCCATGGCACTGGGCTGCTAACGTCCTCACGAACGATGCATTAGACCCAGTAGCGAAGATTCCAGAGACTAAGGCATGTGCATGTAGAGTTGCAAAGATTAGCGAAGAAGAGGCAAAGAGGCTCATGGAGAAATTACCACAAATCATACCAAGAATTGAGGTTGTTAAGGGGTGATTTAAATGGCTAAGAAGACCATCTTTATTGATTTTTCCAAATGTATTGAGTGCAGGGCTTGTGAGGTGGCATGTGAGAGAGAGCACAACGGAATGTCATTCATAAACGTCTTTGAATGGCAAGAGATGGCTGCTATGGCTTTGAACTGTAGGCACTGTGAAACTGCTCCATGTGTTGAGGTCTGTCCAACTAACGCTCTTTACAGAGATGAAGATGGTGCTGTCATCTTGGCTCCTCAGAGATGTATCGGATGTCTCATGTGTGGGATAGTCTGTCCCTTCGGAATTCCAGAGCTTGACTTGATTAACAAGATAATGGCTAAGTGTGACCTCTGTGCCCACAGAAGAAAAGAAGGAAAAGAACCCGCTTGTGTTGCCACATGCCCAACTGATGCCTTGATCTTTGGAGACTTCACGGAGATACAGAGGAGAAGAAGGGAGAAGTTTGCTGAAAAAGCCATTGAGGTTGCAAAGAAGGCCGAGAAGATTTCACTTCTTGGAGTTTGAGGTGGTTGAAATGAAAGAGCTTTTCGTTCTTTCCTTTTTAATTCCTTTAATTGCAGGTGTGATATTGTTTAGGTTAGATGGTAGGAGAGCTGATTACTTCATGCTCATCTCTGTAATCATTGCGACGATTTTAAATTTGGCGGGTGTTGTGAGCTATTACACTGCGGGCATGCCAGCTATCCATGAGATTCTCTTTGAAACAAAATCCTTTGGCGAGGTTTATGGTCTGATAATTGACCCCATGAGCGTTTCTGTAGGGTTCGTTGTTATAACGGCTGGTCTGCTTTTCATGTTGTATGCCAAGGACTACATGAGTCCCCAAAATAAGGAGCACCCCGTTTATGAGGGCAAAGGCAGATTTTATGGATGGATGGTTCTTTTCATCGGCGCAACCTTGGCTTTCATCTATTCATCATCAATACTCCAGCTTTTGATATTCTTTGAGCTGATGAGCTTAGCATGTTGGGGTGTTGTCAGCTACTATGGTGGTAAGAAAGCAGAGCGCTCAGCCTACAAGGCTTTGATTGTGACGAACTTTGGTGCTATGATTGGTCTTTACACAGCAGTTGCAATCGGCATAACAAAGCTCCACAACTTAAGCTTGTTTGCTTTAGGCAATCTGCCAGAGAACTTGAAACTTCTACTGTTTCTTGCAATAATGATTGCTGCTTTCACCAAGAGTGCCCAGTTCCCGCTTTACTCCTGGCTTCCAGATGCTATGGTCGCTCCTACGCCAGCTTCAGCATTCCTTCACGGTGCGGCAATGGTTGAAATGGGTGTTTACCTCTTAGCAAGAGCAATCCAGTTTATGCAACCTTTGCCTGCTCAAGCTTTCTATGTCATGGCAGCACTAATTTTGGCAACTCAGGTGCTCTGTGTGTTCATGTATCCTCTCCAGAAGGATGCAAAGAGACTTTTGGCTTACTCAACAATTGCTGAATCTGGCTTAATGTATGTTGGTTTGGCATTTGCAGTTTTAGGCCTAAAGACTGGCTTACAAGCTTCGATGTTCCAGCTCTTCAATCACGCATACATTAAGGGTTTAGCGTTCCTCACAGCAGGAACTTTCAGCTACGCCATTGGAACCCTTGAGATGGATAAAATCAGGGGCCTGATTAAATCACTGCCAATTTCAGCTTACAGCTGGACTTTCGCTTTGATAGGCCTGGCTGGTGTTCCTCCATTTGGTGTCTTCTTCAGCAAGCTTGCAATACTGACAAACATCAAAGGGGCCTTAGGGAATCCATTGGCTTTAGCTCTGCTCGTAATGGTTCTCATAGATGCCGCTGTCTTCCTGATGGTTTCACTCAGCAGAATACACAGCATGGCATTCAGCGTACCTGAAAGCGATGAGAAATACAGCATCACGGCTTTGATGAAGCTTTCGATGATTTTGCTCCTGATACTTGGAATAGTAGCTCCCCTCATAGCTTATCCATTCATAATCAAGGTGGGGTGGTGAGACATGTTCGCATTTGACTTCACGCTCACCTTTGACAAAATCTCACTGCTCTTTGCACTGAACGTTGGGATCCTTGGGTTAGCGGCGATAATCGCATCACTCAAGTACATGGACATCTATGATTTCAAACCAAAGATTCCCTACTACCCAACCCTGCTCATCTTCATAGTCTCAATGCTCCTAATTCCAGCAGTTAGGGACTGGTTCAGCTTTCTCTTCCTCTGGGAGGTAATGACCCTTACCTCTTACTTCTTGATAATCTATGATTATCCTGAGGAGAGCACAAAGAAAGCTGGATGGAAATATTTCGTAACTATGCATCTCTTTGACACAACACCCTTGATCTTTGCAATTGTGCTCTATTATGCGGTAACAGGAACCTTCAACTTCACAAGCTTTGGCCAGTATAAGGACGTTATAGTATTCCTGATGTTCTTTGGATTTGCCACAAAGTGCGGTTTATTCCCTCTCCACTACTGGCTCCCAGATGCACATCCAGCAGCACCTTCACCAGTTTCAGCTATATTGAGTGGTGCAATGGTTGAGCTCGGCGTTTATGGAACGATTAGAATCCTTGATTTAGTTGGCTGGAGTGTCTCAAGCTGGGTAGTTTACGTGATAGGAATCATGGCGATACTGAGCATGATTGCGGCAATACTATCTTACCCGCTCCAAGATGATGTCAAGAGGCTGTTTGCCTGGTCAACAATAGACAACATGGGATGGATGTTCATATTAATCGTTGCTGGATTATTGGGAATCACTGGTGTTGAGAAGGATATTGGCTATTATGTTGTGGCCCACGGCTTGGCTAAAGCAGCAGCTTTCATGTCAGCTGGAGCTTTGCTTTACGTCTTTGGAACCAAGAGCTTGAGCAAAATGAAGGGCTTCATGAACAGCGATGCCTTTACCGCTGGACTCTTTGCCGCATCAATCTTCGCCTTGGAGGGTGTTCCACCGTTCAACTTGTTCTTCAACAAGCTTAACGTCATCAAAACTTTGCTTGGGGTCAGTCAAGGCTTGGCAATATTCGTTGCCGTGGAGTGGGTCGTGGCGTTCATAATCTTCCTCAAGATATTCCATGCCTACGTGATAAGCGAAGGAAAGCCAGAGGTTAAGCGCAAATTACCAGCAAGCTTAGCTTTCAGCATTGTGGTGTTGCTTGTGCTCTCATTGATAAGCCAATTCATGTGTGACTTCATATGGGCGAGGTGGTGAAAATGAAGGAGCTGTTCACCTTAGCTGTAATCCTGTACTTTGCATCAATGCTGGTCGCTCTGATATTCAAGAAAAACTATAAACTTTCAATCAGCTTAGGCCATGCATTCACAGCCTTGGCTTCCCTCTCACTGTTAGGTTTCACTATAAATGCTATACCCCTTGCACTTCAAGGAAAAGCAATAGATATTGTCTACAACATTGGCGTAGCTAAGATACCCTTCCACATCGATGGGTTATCACTCATACTCTGCTTTGTCTTAGGAGCTCTGGGATTGGCAACATCAGTTTATTCACCAAAGTATATGGAGTTTTATGAAAAGCTCGGTAAGGGATGGCTCTACATAATACTATACAGCACCTTCGTGCTCTCAATGATACTCATAGTTACTGTATCAAACTTGTTCTGGTTCCTCTTCCTTTGGGAAGTTATGACCTTTGCATCCTATGTCCTAATAATCTGGGAGAGCGAGGAGGAATACGTCAGAAAAGCCGGGTGGAAGTACTTTGTAACGATGCACATAACGAGCACACTGCCGTTGGTTATAGCGGTCGCTTTGCTTTACGCTAAAGTTGGCTCAGTTGATGGATTAAACTTTGCAAACTTAGCTTCACTCAAGCTCAGCCCGATATTCTATGTCCTATTCCTAATTGGCTTTGGAAGCAAAGCTGGTGTTGTGCCAATACACTTCTGGCTGCCTGATGCGCACCCAGCTGCGCCAAGCAACGTATCTGCTTTGATGAGTGGTGTCATGATTAAGGTTGCAGTTTACGGATTGATTAGGACGACATGCTTCATATTGAAGCCAGATGTAACTTTCGGCTACATAGTCGCAGTCCTTGGAACAATCACCCTAACGGTTGGAACGCTCTACGCTTTGAAGCAGACCGACGCTAAGAGGTTGCTTGCTTATCACAGTGTTGGACAAATGGGTTACATCTGGCTCGGTGTTGGAGTTGGAATAATCTTCATTGCCAAAGGAGGAGCTTATGCAGCCTTTGGTGCAATAGCCTTAGCGGCTGGTCTCTTCCACTTAGTTAATCACGCCCTGTTTAAGGGATTACTCTTCCTTTCAGCTGGTTCAATCCTTTACAGAACTCACAGCAGAGACTTAAACTCCCTCGGAGGCTTGGCTAAGCTAATGCCCTTCACTGCAATATTCACACTGATAGCTGCAATGTCTATAGCCGGTGAGCCACCATTCAACGGCTTCATGAGCAAGTGGATGATTTATCAATCAACATTCCTCTCAGGAAACGGTCTGTTGGTATTCCTTGGAGTCATGGCACTATTTATCAGTGCCGCAACCTTGGCTTCATTCATAAAGTTCTACACAACTGCATTTGGTGGGGAACCCACTAAATTAACGCAGGATGTAAAAGAAGTTTCCTCTTCAATGCTCATTGCAAAAGGATTCTTGGCCTCACTCTGTCTGCTCTTAGGTTTGGTTCCAGCACTAATCCTACCTCTCCTCCTTTCACCGGGCAGTGCTTTGACAGATGCTAACCTGACAAGCTGGATAACAACCAAGTATTGGCTCGTGATGATAAAAGCTCCTTCAATGCCTCTCAACGCTGAGAGCTACTTCAATCCACTCCTATTTGTTGCTGTGTTTGGTGTGATGTTCCTTGGAGTATTTGCATCATTCCCAGTGAACAAAAAATTGGACGAGCCTTGGACAACGGGTGAGCCTGTGAAAATGGAGAACTACAAGCTCAAAGCTAAGCACTACTACCTGCCCTTTGAGGATTACATCCGCGGCTTATATCACAGCGGAGATGAGTTAAGCAAGTTTGGAAATGCCGTGAAAGACGCTTTAGTTTATGCTTACCTCAGCGTTGCAAAGACTTTGCACAGATGGGCTGCTAAGCTGAGCGGAGCAGTAACGGGCATCGGAAAATGGTACGTGAGCAGCGTCAAGGAAGTTTACCTTGATGAAACAGCGCTAAGCCCAGCTATTAAAGCCATCAAAGCAAGTGCCGTAGTGATTGAAGAACTGGACAGCCTCAACATGCTCTTCACAGTGACGTTGATAGTCTTGGCATTAATGCTGGCATTAATGCTCCTGTGAGGTGGGAAAAATGATGGAGAAAATAGTATTTGCGCTGATAACGGTCATGATAATCTTCCTCCTTCCTCCACTCCTTGA
Source organism: uncultured Thermococci archaeon (assembly GCA_964615185.1). GTDB lineage: Archaea > Methanobacteriota_B > Thermococci > Thermococcales > Thermococcaceae > Thermococcus_B. The sequence goes on along the minus strand of CAZTOS010000040.1, from coordinate 5,264 downwards.
TGGAATTTCAAGAAAGGTTAAGGCAAAGATTCAGTACAGGGTAGGTGCCTCTATCTTCCAAACTTACTATGACCTGCAATCACTGCTCAACATGGAGCCGATACTCCCAACGGAGAGGTTAGCCTTCAGAATCGCTCCATACATTGCATTTGCCTCAGCATTGGCAGCGGCTTTATTATTACCTTTCGGAAGCTTCGTTCCAGTTGCATTCACAGGAGACTTCTTCGTGTTCCTCTATGTCTTGGCGATGTTTTCGGTAGCCATGATGATAGCTGGCTTTAGTGTCAATAATAGCTACACAAATGCTGGTGCAAATAGAGAGATGATGCTCATCCTAAGCATAGAGCCGGTTTTGGGTGTGGCAATAGGGGTGTTTGCCTTGAATGCCCACTCACTTAGCATTGGCGGAATCCCACTAAACATAACTTTCACTCCCTCCTTAATCCTAGCCTATGTTCTCTTAGCTTATGCTGTCTATGTTGAAGGTGGCTTCATACCCTTCGATATAGCTGAAGCAGAAACTGAAATCCTTGAGGGCCCACTCTGTGAATACAGCGGAAGATTGCTTGGGATGTTTAAATGGGCTATGCTAATTAAGCGCTTAGCTCTGCTCTGGCTCTTTGTGAGCTTCCTCGTATTGCCGATAATGAAGAACATCATTGACATTACAACTTTCACCGGCGGATTAGCAACATTGGCGGTTCAGCTCATAGTGCTGTTCATAATTTACAGCATAATCGCGATAATTGAAGCCTCAAATGCCCGCTTAAGGATAGATCAGGCGATAAGACAGAATACAAGGGTATTCCTTGCTGGATTGGTGGTTTTACTAATTGCAGCTCTGGGGTGGTGAGAATGAAGTATTTGGAAGAACTCAAAGCAAAGTTTGGGGAGAGAATTGAGGAAATTAAGCAGTTAGCTCACAATCAATGGCTAATCACTGTTGATAAGGATATCCTCCACGAGGTGGTTGTCTATTTCCTCAAGCATCCGGAGTGGAAGGAGACGCAGCTTTCAACGATGGTTGGAACCGACGAGAGACCTTTGAGAGGAAAGTTTAGCGTAATTTACTGGCTCAGTGTAAATGGAAACAGTGATGACGTTTACATTGGAATCAAGGCATATCTCCCAGCAGATGATCCAAGATTCAAATCAGTAACGCCTTTCCACAAGGGAGCCAACTGGTATGAGAGAGAGGTTCAAGACCTGCTCGGCATAATTCCAGAAGGGCATCCGGATCCAAGAAGGCTTGTGCTCCCAGATGACTGGCCTTCATGCGTTTATCCACTCAGAAAAGACTTCCACTACTCAGATAGCCCACAAGGGAAGAAATACTATCCTTACAGAGAGCCTCCACAAGGGACGACAGTTCATCCAATCGGTCCATATCATGTCGCTTTAGATGAACCAGCACACTTCAGGCTCTACGTTAAGGGTGAAGAAATTATTGACTGTGATTATCGCGGCTTCTACTCCCACAGAGGAATAGAAAAGATAAGCGAAAGCAGGCTTACCTATGACCAGATATGCTTCATAGCTGAGAGAATTTGTGGAATCTGTGGATTCACGCACTCCACAGCCTACTGTCAGGCAGTTGAGGCTGCGGGGGAGATAGAGGTTCCAGAAAGAGCTTTGTACATAAGGACGATAATGCTTGAGCTTGAAAGGTTGCACTCTCATCTGCTTTGGATGGGTGTTGCTTGCCACTTGACGGGATTTGACACAGGTTTCATGCATGCTTGGCGCTTAAGAGAGTACGTAATGTGGCTCTGTGAAAGATTGACAGGAAACAGAAAGACCTATGGAATAAACTTGGTGGGAGGAGTTAGAAGGGACTTCCTCGATTACAGAAAAGAAATGATTGAGGATGTTCTGAAGAAGCTCAAAAGCGAATTTGGAAAGCTCGTTGATGACCTAACTTCAACAAGGACATTCATCAAGAGATGTGAGGGAGTTGGTGTTCTGCCGTATAAATTAGCACATGAGTGGAGCGTTGATGGTCCATTGGGAAGAGGTTCTGGAAGAGACTTTGACGTGAGAAGAGACCACCCATATGCCGCTTATGGAGACTTGGACTTCAAAGTTCCAGTTTACAAAGAAGGGGACGTTCTGGCAAGGGCTTTGGTTAGAATAGAGGAAATATGGGAGAGCATTTGGATAATTGAGCAGGCCTTAGACCAGCTGCCTGGTGGAGATATCTTAGCGGAGTATAAAGAGATTCCACCTTATAGGGAAGTCATAGGAACAACCGAAGCTCCAAGAGGGGAGAACGTTCACTATGTGATGACGGGGCCAGGAAATACGGTTTACCGCTACAGAGCAAGGGCAGCGACATACAACAACCTACCAGCGGTTCCGGACATGCTGAGAGGCTACACAATAGCTGATGCACCGCTAATCATAGCAAGCATTGACCCATGCTACTCCTGTACAGAGAGGGTGCAGATAGTTGATGTTGAGAGTGGAAAAGTGAGAATCCTCAAGGAAGAGGAGTTCAATAAGCTCTCAATTAAAGCCTCAAGGAGGGTGTGAAAATGCCCGTAACGCTTAGATATCCTTTCACTGAGCTTGAAGCTCCTCCTGAGTATAGGGGATTACCTCACATAGATCCAAAGCTCTGCATTGGCTGTGGTGCCTGTGTTAATGCCTGTCCCCCTGATGCTATCCTTAGAATTGATGACTATGATAGGGGCACGAGGAAGATTGTCCTTGATATTGGAAGATGCATAAGGTGTGCGAGGTGTGAGGAAGTCTGTCCAACTGGTGCAATCAGACTAACAAACCTCTTTGAGGCTGCTTCACCTGATAGAAGGGATCACATCCAGGTTGTGGAGCTCAGACTTGTCAGGTGTAAGGTGTGCGGTAATTACACGGATTTCACGGAGAGGCAGGTGAAGAAGGCCTTACAGATACTGCCCAAGGAAATTTTGGAAGAAGAAGCGCTTGAAGAGAGGGTCTTCATATGCAGGAACTGCAGGAGGAAAGGAACGGTAGATGCCACAATTAACGCAACTAAGGAGGTGGTTCTATGAGCGCAAAGCCAAAACTCCGCTCTGTGTGGGTTTTCCACCTCAACACAGGAGCATGCAACGGCTGTGACATTGAGATACTTGATATCCTAACACCATTCTACGATGCCGAGAGATTGGGAGTCAAATTAGTTGGATCACCGAGACATGCCCATGCAATGCTCGTAACCGGCCCTCTCACAAGACAATGTTATTACGGTGCGAAGAAGGCCATTAAAGCCATGCCTCCAAAGCCAAGGATAATCGTCGTCATAGGAACTTGTGCATGTAGTGGTGGGATATTCTACAACGGCTATCCAATTTATAGAAGATCAGAGAGCGGGAGAGAAGGCTGTGAATATCCAAGGAGAGGAGGAATCATTGAGCTCATTGAGGATCTCAGGGATGAGGGAGAGTATGTTGGCCCAGTGATATACATACCCGGCTGTCCGCCGAGACCAGAGGAAATACTCTACGGAATTGCCCAGCTACTCGGCTTAGTTGAGAAGAAACTGGAAGGAGAACACTATACTGAGGAAGTTGGCTTTGAGCTCCCAGAGGCTCCAATTAATGAGCGCATTAGGCTAACACTCAGAGAGAAACTGAGGCATGTTGTTGGTTACTTTGACCGCGACAAAATCCTTGAAGACTTCATGGAGCTTGTAAAGAAAGCAGAAGAAAGTGAAAAGCCAAAAGAAGAACTCAAGAAGCTCATTGATGAGTACAATGCCAAAATTAGGGATGTTAGGATTAGTTTCTGTATGAGATTGCTTGAGAATGAGTATTGGAGGGTTAGAGATGCCCTGTCTGCTGGTAAAGAGTTCGTATATTGGGTTTGATAACCCCGTGGCATATGCACTGGATCACATAGAGGGGGACTTTATGGTTGAAGAAGTCCTTGGGGAAATTAGCGAAGATACAGCTATGAAAATTGAGGAAGCTCTGGGGGGCTTAGAAATTACGCTCGCCAATGCTCCTCTAATCCCCTTAGATGAGATAGATGAGGGGGATAGACAGCTCCTGCTCAAAGCTCTGCAGACTTTGGAAAATGATGAAATGCTTAAAATAAGGAGGTGAGTCAAGATGTCAAAGGAAAAGATATTGTATGGAGTTGATACAACCTTTGAAGCAGTTGCAAAGAAGGCAACACCAAAGTACAAGACAACCCCGGGGAGGTTGCTATTTGCAGGATTCATGGCAGGTGCATTCATTGCCTTCGGTTTTATCCTGGCAATAGTAGCAGGCTGTATAGCCAAATATCCACCCTTCGCTGCCGGTGACACATTCAACAAGGCTCTGTTCAAGATACTCTTAGGTGCAGTGTTCCCAGTTGGTTTGATTGCCGTCATCCTTGCAGGTGCTGACTTATGGACAGGAAACGTCCAGTTCCTCAGTGCAGCAAAGGCCAAGCGCTATGCTGATTTCAAGTGCATCCTCTACAACTGGTTCGGAAGCTACGGTGGAAACTTCATTGGTTCAGTATTCCTTGCACTCTTAGCAGTTCCACTGACAGGACTCTTTGGCCACGTAGGTGACCCCAACATCTTTGGAAATACAGCTGTGGCAATAGCAACTGGCAAAGTCTCAAAGAGCATACTTGCATTGTTCTTCCTTGGTATTGGATGTAACTGGCTCGTCAACGTCGCAATATGGCAGGCAGCAAGAGTTCAAGATGGTGCGGGTAAAATCTTAGCAATATGGTTCCCAATCTTCGCTTTCGTTGCAATAGGCTTCGAGCACGCCATTGCAAACATGTGGGCCATTCCAACAGGAATTATCGCAAGCAACTATGCCATAACTTGGAGCCAGTTCTTCCACAACTTAATCCCAGTAACCTTCGGTAACGCCGTCGGTGGCTTCCTCTTCGTGGCATTCTACTACTGGTATCTGGGACACCCAGAGCTTACAACCAATGAGGTTATTAAAGAAATTATTGACTTCCTCGTTGTCTTCTTGGCATTCTGGGTCGTTGCAACACTCATCCCAGCAGGAATTGGAATTGCTCTCGACAAAGCACTTGGCAAGGGTGCAATGTACATTGTTCCATTAGTGCTAACACTCTACTACATCGTCGGAGCATTTGTTCTCTACAAGAATAACAAGGCTGTTGCCTGATGGCTTTTTCATTTTTTTCATATTTTCAACGAGAGGTGAGAAAAATGCTTGAAAGTGCATTCATGACGCTCATGAAATTCGTCATCCCGCTTTATCTTTTGGCGTTTGTTATTTATGCGGTTAGGGCTTTTAAGGGTCCTA
>CAZTOS010000039.1:0-21026 GCA_964615185.1 uncultured Thermococci archaeon | reverse complement strand
ATTTTTGAACACTGTACCCCGCCTAAAGGGCGAGGCTTGGAAAAGAAAAAAGTCAGAACATAGGCTATCTGCTTTCCGTCTTTAGAAATCCTTACATCGCTCAAATAAGAGAACTTGATAAAAGTTTTCTCATTCCATTCGATTTTGCTCATAACGTTACCACCTATATTTAGGGAATCTTTAAAAGTATTTAAAGTTTAATCATCCTCTGCGGGGTGGAGATTGTGGGGATAGAATACAGAATTGGAGCAATACTTCTCATTGGTCTCATAGTTTCGGTAATCTTGAGAACATATGCTGGGATTGTTATTGCTGCTCTGGGAATACCATTTTATCTGGCATATACTGCAAGGGAACAGAACATTTTGGCGAAATCAAGGTTATTCGACAGAGATTTGTTTTTGATGATGGGCTTGACAGTTATTGTGATACTGATTTTTGAGTATTTTGCGGACCCGAGAATAGGACTTATAGTAATGGCTATTGTAGTCCCTTTGGCGATATACTGGGCGGATAGATTAAAGGCTGCGAATAAGTGACAAAACCCTTTTGGCATTCTTGCTATCTTTATATTCCCTTAGAGCTCTTCTTATTTCTGCCAAGAATTCTTTATTTATCTCAAATTTCTCTCGAATCCTCTTTGATATAGCATTCTCATTCAAAAACAGCATTGCCATAGCAGATGTTAGGTTCTTGGGTTTTCTCCTCGTGCTGGCTTTTTCAAAGTCGATTATCCATACAGATTTTCCAATTATAATGTGCTTTCCCCCTTGAATCTGCCCATGATCTATACCAAGAACATCGAGTTCATGAGTCTTTTTTGCAATTTCGATTAAGTGGTGCTTTTCAACATCTGCATATAGCAGGGGTTTCCCCTCCGCGAAGCCTCTCACCAAGTACTCCTTTCCCTCAAAACTCCCGTAGTCTATGAGTCTTGGTGCTATTTCATGTCCTTCAAGTAGCTTTAGGATTTCCGCCTCTCTTTTGAGGTTTTTGCGTGGGGAATCTTTCCTCTCAAGCTTCACAACAACAATCCCCTCTTGAAACTTTCCAAGAAAAATTAAGCTCGTGGTTCCTTTTGAATAAAAGGTCAGCTCCTCTATACCTTTTCTTTCCATAAACTCTCTAAAATGCTTCAGCTCCTCTCTACTAATCAGATGTTCAATCATGATGCTTCCCAGTTATTATAATAACTTCGGCTTTGAAATATATTTTTAGACTTAGGATTAAGTTTTCAAAGAGTTTGTTAACCTAATCCATAAATCTGTATTCACCTTCCGATAGTCTTAAATATCCCAGAAACAAACTATAATTTGGTGGTAGACATGGTGACAGCATTTATTTTGATGGTGACAGCCGCTGGAAAGGAAAGAGAAGTTATGGAAAAGCTTTTGGCAATGCCGGAGGTCAAGGAGGCTTATGTTGTTTACGGGGAGTACGACTTAATTGTTAAAGTTGAGACAGACACACTCAAAGACCTGGATCAGTTCATAACAGAAAAGATAAGAAAGATGCCCGAAATACAAATGACATCAACAATGATTGCAATCTGAGGCTTTCTTTCTTCATTTGTTCATCATAAGCCTTATTCTTTCTGCTGCATCTTTAGCTTTGTCTGATATGTTACTGAGAGTTCTGGCTATATTCAGGATGTAAAATCCATCTCCCCAGCTTAGTTTGTCTTCGTTTTCAAAAACGAGTTTCATGAGCTTCGTATCAAGTCCGTCTATCTTATTTTCAACGCTCTCTATCTCTTTTATAAACTCATATTCCTTTTCAATCTCCTTTTCACTAAATCCACTCTCGATTACAGTGTCCATCTGAACTATTGCCGTGTGAACGAGCTTTGCAGCTTTAATGCTTTCCTTCCCCATCTTTAAAATAATCTCTTTAATATCCTCCGGAATCTCTTTGGGTCTCTTTATGAGCAGCCATTTTGCAGTATCTTCAGCTGCATCCGCTATTTTATCCTGCATATGAAGATATTCAAGAATATCATTTCTGTTCACTGGCATGAAGAGCTTTGTTGTTAAGCTGTCTCTGATTTCTTCCTTAATTCTGTCTGCAATATCCTCTAAGTTATCAACTTCAACTGCGATTTTTTCCATTTCTTGATATTTTTTATCGTACCATAACTCAAGGGCTCTTTCGAGAGTTTCTACTGTTTCTAATACGACTTCAGCATGTTTTATTAAAGGTTTAAAAGGACTTTTTGCAAAAAGCTTAGTCCAGACTTGCATTTTACATCACCATTAAAATTTTGAATATTATACCGCTGACGAGGGCGGCTACTGGCACAGTCACAAACCATGAAATTATTATATCTTTAACAATATTCTTGTTTATTGCCTTTACTCCTCTTGCTAATCCTACACCAATTACCGCTCCAACCACTGTGTGTGTAGTTGAAATTGGAAGCCCAAGCCATGAGGCTATTAAAACGACGGTTGCCGCTGAAAAGTCAATGCTAAAGCCTCTTGTGTTTGTCAGCTCTGTGATTTTCTTTCCAACGGTTTCCATGACCTTATATCCATATGTGGCTACACCAACTGCAATTCCCAAACCTCCCATTGCCAGAATCCATCTTGGCACAGGGACCTTCATTCCAGCAAGTCCCGTTGTTGCGACCGCATACACTGCAGCCACCGGGCCGATTGCATTGGCAACATCGTTGGCTCCATGGGATAAAGCAACGTAGGCTGATGTCAGAACCTGAACTCTCTTAAATATGGCCTCAACTCCTATATATGGATCAGCAGTTCTAAAGTTTCTTCTCAAAATTACAAAACTTATGAGAAATGCTATGAATCCAGCCAAGACTCCACATCTAAGGGCTATCAGCAAGGATTTCCCATGCATAACTTTTATGTAAAACATTGCTCCGATTACAACGAACGCCAGTCCAATCCATATTGGGGAATAATTTTTTGCACTTTTCACGGGAGTGGAACTCTGAAGTATTGTCTTTGAGATTGCTTTAAATACTACAAAAGCCATTATTGCTCCAAAAATTGGTGAAAGAATCCAACTTGCGACTACCTGCGCTATCTTGCCCCAGTTAACTATGCCCATGCCAGCATATACAATACCATACCCAATTACCCCTCCAACGATGGAGTGCGTCGTCGATACTGGCAGTCCAAATTTGGTTGCTATAAGGAGCCATAATGCCGCAGCAAGTAAGGCTGCTATTGAACCATAGATTAGAACGGTTGGGTCTGTTATTTGAGATGGGTTGATTATACCCTTCCTTATGGTTTCTGTAACGCTCTTTCCAAAGAAATAAGCTCCTGTGAACTCTAAAACACCTGCAATTATGACTGCTTGCTTTGGGGTTATTGCCCCTGCACCAACGGCAGTACTCATGGAGTTTGCTGCATCATTTGCTCCTATTGCCCAAGCCATGAAAAGACCAACGGCAATTGTGACAAGTAGCCACGGATCAGTGAACATTATTATCACCAGAGAACCGTTATCTGAAGGATATAAATAGTTTGCCAAAATAGAATATAGCTAAACACAGGTAACTATATAGACTATATAGAAAGGCGTAAAAAATAAAAAGCTCACCACTCCTCTTCTTCCCACTCTTCTTCCCAGTCCTCTTCCTCCCACTCTTCTTCCCAGTCTTCCTCCCATTCCTCAAACTCTTCCTCCTCAAAGAACTCTTCCTCTTCTATCTCCTCAATCTTCTTTTTCTTGGGAGGTTGCATTTTAATCACCTCATATCTCTCTTCCATTTATAACTTTAAGAACTTTTCGTTAATAAAAGAACAGAAGAAGGGTTAGCTGACCTCTATAGGTTCAACCTGGATTCCTCCATCCACGGAAATTTTGACATAATGGTAAAATCCTCCCTCATCGGGCTTAGCATATAGCGGAGCCCCTCCCCCACCAGTAACTACGTAACTGACTCCATTCTTTTCTCCGTACCAGTAGATGTGGATGTGGCTAAATACTCCAAAGGCATTGTATTCTTTCATTAGATTGAGTAGTTTCTTTCCCTCACTGGACTTCATTGAGTGGTCTCCCCCAGGTCTTGGATCAACTGGAGGTGTATGCATAACAATTATTGGGTTTTTGTGGAGTTTCTTTGCTTTCTCAAGCTCATTTTTAAGCCATTTCCACTGTGAAGCACTTAATGAGTATCCATTTTCAACGTTGTTCATGAAAATGAAGTAGTAATTTCCGAGGACAAATGAATAGTCGGTTGGACCAAAGTATTTGTGGTATATGTTAACACCTTCTCCCTGGTACTCGTGGTTGCCCACAGCTATGAAAACGGGTTTATTGAACTTCCAGGCTTTAAACAGCTCTCCCCACTCCTCGACTTTTCCGGAATAGACTAAATCTCCTCCATCAATTATGAAGGCTCCACTGTCATTGTTCATAGAGTCTCTAACTTTTAAGAATGCCTCTGGAACTTTCTTTCCACTTCCAGGTCTGTGGTCACCAAAAGCTAAGAAAGTGAAGTTTTCAAGACTTTTTGCCTGGAGTACAAAGTGTTTCTCGGTTGTTGTAAACTTAATCCAAGTGTCCCCAGTCTCTGCATTCTCTGGAATCTTCATAATGCTTGGATTCACGTTTTCAACGATATATGTTATCTTAGCTCCGTTCCCGTTTTTAACTTCAACGCTCACATTAAAGCTCAAAGCGTAGATATAAACCCTTGAGCCGTTCACATATCTTATGAATCCTCCACTGACCGTTATGTTCTCTCCATTAACAATGCGCCAGTTGTAAATAAACGGCTCCTTAAAGTAAATCTCGTTAATTGTCCAGTATTCTCCTTTTTCTAAAATTCCGTTCCAGTTGTTATCACCGATTTCCTTCAGCACAATACCTTCAAAATCCCCCCTTCTAAGAACATATGTTGCCTTTGGTTTTCTTTTTCCTTCTTTAATGTCTAAGGCATATTTCAATGCAACTCCAGTTCCGGCTCTTCCATTACCTGTAAAGATTAGTCTGTCTCTGCTGTTTTCTTTGTATGCCACAATCATCCCCATATCCTGCCCAACGAATTTATAGCCAACTTTGTAAAGGACATAGCCAAAATAGTCGTTGATTGTAATCAGCATTGGCTTTCCTCTCAAAAGCTCTCGGGCATCTTTTGGTCTTAAAATTGCAATTCCACTCTCAAACTCACTTGCAGGTTTTATTTGAGCATTTGGGAAGTAATGCTTTGCTAAATCCTCATATCCCTTGCTGACATAAACTACACTTGTATCAAAAAGCTTCCACCAATTTCCGATTATCTCGCCACGCTTGTATTCCTTGAAGTTAATTCCTTGAGCTTGAGTCTGTGTTGGTGTGGAAGTTGTCATTTGTGTCTCACTTGGCTTTTCTTGAGTTTTAATTTGGGTAGTCTCTGTTGAAGTTGTTCCTTTCTGTGTGCATCCTGCTGAGAAGATAATCAGTCCTATTAAAAGCAGCACGAAAAGCTTTCTCATGTTTTTCACCAAAAAACCCTTAAGTAGTTCAAAACTTAAAGACCTTTGGGTGACAGAAATGTTTGTTGGGCATTATCTTGATGTTGAAGAAAAGGAAGTTACAATAGAAGGGGTTGAGAAAACAACAATAAGATGGCTTGTTTCCCCAAAAGTTGGGGCAAAGAATTTTGCGATGAGATATTTTGTTATTAGGAAAGGAGGGAAAATCCCCACACATCAGCATCCATGGGAACATGAAATATTTGTAGTCAAAGGCGAAGGTTACATAACAAACGGTAGAAAGACGGTAAAAGCTGTTCCGGGCAGCTTTCTATATATACCTCCAAATGAACCCCACGGATATGAGAATCCAGATTCGGAGACCTTTGAGTTCCTTTGTATAATACCTGTAACTGAGAAGAGTGTTCCTCCGGAGGAGAGGGGAGATTAACATTTTCTTCCCTTCCGCAACATTTTTAAATGGCTCTTTCTAAACTCAGGGCGGGCTTTTAATGATAGCTGATGAGAGATGGGAAGGTGTTTATTCCTTTGAAGACTCACCATTTTTGATGGAGATTCTTACAGGGCTCAGAGATAAGAATACGGGTGCAATAGAGTTCAGAAAGGGCTTAGTAAAGCTTGGCAGATATATGGGTTATGAGCTAACAAAAACAATGGACGTTGAAAAAGTTGAAATTGAAACACCGTTAGAGAAGACAGAGGGCATAGTTGTTAAAGACAGGAAGAACGTAGTGATTGTTACAGTTCTCAGAGCAGCAATTCCATTGATGGAGGGCTTGATAAAAGTTCTTGAGCATGCAAGGGTTGGTATAGTTTCTGCATCAAGAGGCAAAGCGCCAAAGTTTGAGATAGAAATGAACTACATTAAGATTCCAGAAATTAAGCCTGAAGACACCGTAATAATTGCAGACCCAATGATTGCGACTGGCTCAACATTGCTAAAGGTCATTGAGGAAGTTAGGAAGTATGGAACCCCAAAGAGGATCATAGTTCTTGGAGTTTTGGCAGCACCGGAAGGAATAAGCAAAATTAAGGCAACATACCCAGAAGTTGAAATCTTTGTAGCAAAGATTGATAGAGAACTGAATGATCACGGTTACATTCTTCCGGGACTTGGAGATGCTGGAGATAGGGCTTTTGGTGCACCAATTAAAATAGCGAAAAAATAATAACCTTTCTCTTTACTATTTTCCTTTGAGTGAAAATGGTGGGCATTGACGAAAAAGACGAGGAAATTCTCAAAGAGCTCAGAAAGAATGGCAGGGCTACTTTAACAGAGTTGGGCAGAAAAATAGGTCTTTCACCAGCAAGTATAAAAAACAGAATTGAAAAGCTGGAAAGCTTGGGGGCTATCCGGGGGTATTCGGCAATAGTTGATCCAACTTTTCTAAATGAGTTTGTTCAGGCAATAATTGAGGTTGAGCTTCTTGTTGATAATGAAACCGTGGACAAAATGCTGTACAGCATAAGCCAGTTTGACAACGTTATCGGAGTTTACAGGAAAACAGGGGAGTTTCAGATTTTAATACGGGCAAACTTTAAAGATATCTCCCAGCTTAAAGAGTTCGTGAAAAATCTCTCTGTAAAATATCTTGGGAAGAATATGAAAAGGGCAAAGGTTTCAGTTATCATGGATACCTTCAAGGAAAGTGGTGTAATGATGCAGGAGAGGAAAGCAAGAAGGCGAAGAAGATAGCTAAGGTGATTTTGATGCTTTTTATAATCAAAAAAGGCAGAAAAAAGGATGAACTCGAAGCTTATTACGTTGAAAAAGAACCTGAAAAGCTTTCTCAGATGCAGAATCTAAAAGCTGATAGGATTTACCGGCTAATTATGAGAGACAACCGTTTGTTTAAGGTTCTTGAAGGTAGCCAGTATAGGAATCCCAAAGAGATTGAGAAGGTTTTGAGGCAGGCGAGAATTGTTTTGGTAGATACAGATGAGTGGGAGGAATATTTTAAAGTAAGGCTTCAAAATAAGAGGGTCGAAAAAGCTCACCTCTGCCGTTTTTGTCTCCTCAATGGGAAGATAACGGTCTTAACTGAAGGAAATAGAATAAAATTCCATAGCGAGTACATATGTGAGAAATGTGCGGAGGAAGAGCTTAAAAATGAGCTTCGATACAGGTTTAGGAGTTTAGGAATGTTTGACCAAGCAAAGAAGCTTTTACAGCGATTTAGAGACTTGGATAAAGTTCTAATGGTTTTTGACCCAAGATTTGACCCAACTAAAAATCCCGAAGTTACAAAATGGGATGAGCTTAAGCCAAAGAAGATTAAAGTCAAAAAACTAAGCATTGACGAGGTTGAAATTCCGAAAGAGCTCAAAGATGTGTTAAGGAGTGAGGGCGTGAGGGAGCTTTTACCAGTTCAGAGCTTAGCTATTCAGCATGGTTTGTTAAAAGGGGAAAATCTTCTCATCGTTTCAGCAACAGCAAGTGGGAAAACCCTCATAGGAGAATTGGCTGGAGTTCCTAAGGCAATAAAAGGAGAGAAGATGCTCTTTTTAGTTCCCCTTGTGGCTTTGGCAAATCAAAAATATGAGGATTTCAAGAGGAGATATTCTAAGCTTGGCTTAAGAGTCGCCATAAGGGTTGGTATGAGCAGAATTAAGACTAAAGACGAGCTCGTCGTTGTGGATACGGGAATTGATGCCGACATAATTGTGGGAACTTATGAAGGAGTTGATTATCTATTGAGAGCTGGTAGAAAAATTGGAAAAGTTGGGACTATTGTCATTGATGAGATCCACATGATTGATGACGAGGAGAGAGGAGCAAGATTGGATGGTTTAATAGCAAGATTGAGGAGACTCTATCCAAAAGCTCAGTTCATTGGACTGAGTGCTACAATTGGGAATCCCGAAGAGCTTGCAAAGGAGCTTGGGCTTAGGTTGGTTGTCTATGATGAAAGACCAGTGGCCTTAGAGAGGCACGTCATTTTAGCAAGAAATGAAAGTGAAAAATGGCATTACATAGCTCAGCTGGCTAAAGCTGAGGTTATGAGAAAATCGAAGCAAGGCTATAAAGGTCAGACTATAGTTTTCACCTTTTCAAGGAAGAGATGCCATGAGCTGGCTGCGTTTTTAACAAGCAGAGGATTGAAGGCAAAGCCCTATCACAGTGGATTGCCGTATCATCAAAGGAAACTCACAGAGATGGAGTTTCAAGCTCAGATGCTTGATGTTGTTGTAACTACAGCTGCTTTAGGAGCTGGGGTTGATTTTCCAGCTTCACAAGTAATCTTTGAAAGCCTGGCAATGGGCAATAAGTGGCTGAGTGTTAGAGAGTTTCACCAGATGCTTGGAAGAGCTGGGAGGCCTCTCTATCATGAGAAGGGAAAGGTTTACCTCATAATTGAGCCTGGGAAGAAATACTCAGCTCAAATGGAGCAAAGTGAAGATGAAGTTGCATTTAAGCTGTTAACAGCACCTATTGAACCCGTTTACCTTGAGTGGAGCGATGAGCTGGAGCAAGACCAAGTTTTGGCTCATGCATGTGTGTTCTCATATCTGGATGATATAGAAGAAGTCCAGAGCAGATGTTTGGGAGCGAATCAAAGTGCTGAAAGGGTTTTGGAGAAGCTTGAAGAGTATGATTTTGTTAAACTCAGGGGCAAGCTCGTGAATGTTACACCTTATGGAAGAGCTGTCAGCATGAGCTTCTTACTGCCAAATGAGGCTCAGTTCATAAGAGAGAACCTCGCAAAGAAGAGTCCGAGGGAGATTGCAATCAAACTTTCGCCTTTTGAAAATGTTTATCTCAGCGGAACTCTGCAGAGGGAGCTGGAAGGAGCAGTTAGAGGAAGGCTGAGCGCTAACATTTTTTCCCCAAGCTTTGCTTCGATTTTAGAGGAACTCGATAGGGTTATCCCAGAGCTTAGTCCAAATGCTCAAGAGAGGCTCTTCACGATTTATCAGGATTTCTTTATGTGTGAAGAAAAGGAGTGCACTGAGTATGCGATGCACAGAATAAGCGACCGCATCATGGAGCTGAGAAGAGAAGGGAGGCATCCAACTCAGATAAGCGAGTATTTTAGAAAGATGTATGGCCTAATTCTTTATCCCGGAGACGTCTTTACGTGGCTTGACGGCATAATCAGGAAGCTTGAAGCAGTTGAGAGAATTGCAAAGGTGTTTAGGGCAAAGAAAGCGGAGTTCGAAGCAAGAACTTTGAGGAGAGAGCTTGAGGAGGGGAGAAAGTTAAGAGGGGGTTAGAACATTACTACAAAGTTATCAGGATCTTCTTTGAATTTATTAATATTGTTGATATAGTATTAATAAAAAGCGAAGGTTAAAAGGACGGAGTCTTATTACTCAATTATTATCTCTATTCTCTCAATGTTATATTTTTTGTTTTCGTTCACTATCCATTCGTTTGGATCGAGGGTTATCTTTATTGGTTTATCATTTAATTCAAAACTTATCTTTGCTTTCCCTTTAATCCAAACTTTCTTAACGAGTTTTTCTTTTGATGTTATTACCTCAATTTCGAGGGGCATTGTGAAGTTGTTTTTGTCAATAATTTCAAAGGTCAGGGAATATCTTCCACTTTTTTGAACTAAATTCAAGTTTCCAACCTCGTAATCAGGAACCTTAGTAGTGTAAAACCACTCTTTGAAGAACCAATCTAAATCTTGTCCACTAACTTCTTCAAAAACATTTTGAACATCCGTTAAATTACACTCTTTATTATGGCATTCTCTTAAAAGCTCCCTTAAGCCCTTGAAGAAAGTCTCATTGCCAAGAACAAACTGAAGAGAGCGGAAGACAAAAGCACCCTTATAATATTCAACACCAAGTCTTATTTGTGGGTCAGGTATTCCCTCTTGGTAAACTTGAGCCAACGTTCTCTTATAACGCTTGGAGTCCCTTACTGCCTGTTTTTCTCTTTCTTTCAAGCTTTCACCAGTAAGCTTATCCACATCAAATTCCATGAAGGTGGTAAGGCTCTCATCGAGTCGACCAAGATGGGCATAACTCCCAAACCACAAATGGGCAAGCTCATGAGCAATTGTTGGTAAAATGCCCTCATTTTCCAAAAATCCATAATGTGTCCGAAGTCCAACTACTACAATTCCATTCTCAAAGTATTCAAATTCTTCTCCAAATATAATATCTGGATTAAAGAATACATGAATTTCCTGATAAGGAAGCATGCTTAAGCGTTTTATATAGTGCCAGACTATTTGTGCTGTGATATTTGTGAGTTCTTGGAAGTCCAAATAACTTTTCTTTGGAGTGTAAACTATTAATTTGGCATTCCTAATAGTAATTTCGGTTTTTTGAAAAAGGTCATGGTTGTAAATGTAAATGAACCGGTAATTCGTGGGATTGAGCTTAACATTTCTGAATGTTACTACTAATTTTTTATCTTTG
The DNA here is from genome assembly GCA_964615185.1 of uncultured Thermococci archaeon. Lineage (GTDB taxonomy): Archaea > Methanobacteriota_B > Thermococci > Thermococcales > Thermococcaceae > Thermococcus_B. Next base: position 10,200 of record CAZTOS010000039.1, on the reverse strand, counting down.
TGTTCTATTTTGGGTAGATAATAGTCGGAGAGTACGGTATAGGTTGAAGGAAGAATGAGAGTGAGATTATACACTTTTGGAATTGGATTATAGAGGGAATTTGAGTTAACAAGTATTCCTGCAGGTGATATCGGAAGAAGCCACTCAGTTGAAAAAACCATTATGGAAGGATATGTTTCGGGATAATAAATTGGGGAAAATTTCACAAAATCACCGAGTATATATTGGGTGAACGAAGAATTCACTGTTGTCTCATACTCCAGTGCTCCATGTATTGGAATATCCTTTGGATATGTTACATTCAAAAGTATTACTTGAGCGTAATACTGAGGTAATGAATATCGAGAGAGCTTTGATATGTTGACTTGTTTTCCTTCAAGCGTCAGGCTTAATTTACCAAAACTTGGAGACTTTATGTAAAGTATAGTGCTGTTTCCAGTTCTATCCTTAATTACAAAATTCCAGCTTACCTTTAGGTGGTGATTGAGGGTAATAACAGTTATGTTTGCAATAACAGAATAATTCGTCAGAAAATGAGGAAAAGCTCCATGTATAATTTTTTCTTCAACCCTTGAAGGATATTCAATGTAAAGTTTCAATTTCTCTTGTTTTAGTGATGATGGAACTGATTTATTGCCCCATAAAACATATCCCATAGAAAGCACAAGAAAAGAGATTAAGAATATAGCAAATACTTTCCTCTCCATTATCCAACACCTCGGTGTACAGTTGTTTTCGTTGTTTTTAATGCCTATTATTCTCTTGTTGAAAGTGTGAAGTTCCACACTTGTTCGTTTTTATCTGGGATTCGACCCAAATTTTTCATTAGACTCTCCTTGCTAAATAGGTTGGAATACTTTCTCATTAAATAAAATTTTAACCCTTCTTTCCAAACATATTTATTTATGTCGCATCCCGGACCATTAGGATGTCCGTTTTTTCGAATTGATTCCATTGGACATCCTCCCATGCAAACTGGCAAAAGTTTGCAATTCTTACACTCTTCATATTCTGTAGGATCCCTAGATTTTACATCATAATAAAATGGGGTAATTTTCATTGTTCCATCTTTCTGTATCTCTCCAATTTGGTAATCTTCGATTCCAATCATCTCCCAACATGGGTACACTTTTTAAGATTAGCTATCATGGTTCATACTCATCCCCCTTTTGTTTCCTCTTAAAATAATATTCAAGAACTTCTGGGTATTTAAATAGTTGGAAAAATCTCTCTTTTAATATTTTCATGCTATAACAGTCTGGATTGGCTAAATTGCCAGTTTTTAGAAATGCATTGTAGCTACATCCTCCTCCACAGAGCAGAGCAAATTCACAGTTTTTGCATTTTTCTATGTTAAAGATGCTCCGTTTTCTGTACAAATGAAAGTTCTCATTTAGTTCAAGCACTGGATAGTATTTCCAATGCTAAGCTCTTTCATTCTCAAAGCACTCATGCATGCATATAAATCACCATAAGGATCGTAGAATATCTGTCGGTAATGAGCTGGACAATTATAGAACTGTGGAATCCAGATTCCTTCATAGAACTTGACAAAGAGACCATTAAATATTCCAAAAACCTTGGTTATTAATTCACTTCTAAATAAATTTAGGATTTCATCGTAGGATAGATCCGGGTTAAAATAGCAAGGGCCAAATTTGTCCCTAACCGGAGCTAAATAAAACCGAACATTTTCTTTATTTGTCCACCCTTTCTCAATATAAAATCTTGCAAGTTCTTCTAGATACTTAGCATTTTCTTTGCCAACGTTAGTTCTCAAATCAACTCTAAATCCCACCTCGATAATTTTTTCAATGTTTGAAATCGTTTTCTCAAATGCCCCATTATATCGATATGAGTCATGAACTTCCTCCGGACCGTCAATTGTGGTTTGTAGCAAAGCTATTGAATCCCTATAAGACTCAAGAAGAGGTACATAATAATCCAAGTCAATGGCATTTGTCATAATTATGAATTTATATCCATATGATGAGCCAATTTCAAGAATGTACTCAATTATTTTATAGAGTCTTTTTTGAAGAGGTTCTCCACCATAAAGCTGGATATTTCGGATTTTGCTTTTTCTATTGTCAACTTCCCCATTATCAAACTTTAAAATAGCCTCAAAGATTTTATCCACTTGCTCTTTTGTTAAGTCTTTCTCCCTTTTTATGTTTCTTTGGTAACAGTAGGAACAATTAAGGTTGCAAGTGTATGTTACAACAATGATGTGATAATTGTTTGAGTAAATATTATCCCAAAGCCAATTAAAATATTTTCTGACCTCTTTATTATCAGGTTTATCGATTATGAAACCAGACTGCCTTAGAATGGATAAAATGTTGTTGTCCAATTCGGGGTTCTCCTTCTCAAGTTCATTTAATGCTTCACTGTCAACTTTTATCATTGATCCGTTTTTGGTGTTTATCAGCAGATATTGACTATTGCAGAGTTTTATTTTGACAACAAAAGGGCTAATCACTATCCTCCCTCCTTAGAGAGAGCCAGAGTTTTATATACTCAAACAAGTACTTAGTTTCTTCACAGTACGGCTTATATAATGTTCCATGGGCTCTATATGCTTCCATAGGACATCCACCAGAGCACAAAAGAGATAGCCTGCAGTTAAAGCATTCCTTTATCTTGCTTGCTGTTCTATTCTTCCAGAGGTAATAGTTTATGTTCAATTTAAACTCTGGGTAATAAGTGCCAACGCTGAACCTTTTATCTCCCAGAACGTAATCACAGGTATAAATGTCGCCTCTTGGATCAAATATCAAAACACCAGGGGTAACTCCTCCGCAGTATCTTAACCTTGCGGGAATTGGAGTTCCTGATGAGAGAGCATTGAAAAGGTTTGCATAAAATATATCGAATTCATAAACCTTGACTTCTTTTAGTTTGTATTCCCTTATTATTTTGAACACTCTCTCAAAGTACTCTTTTGAAGTTAAAGTATAGGGATATTTTGCTCCTGAGCGTTCATTAACCCTTTTTAATAAAATTGTGGCGTCTATTTCATTTTCTTTAAGTTCATTAATGAGTTTGGGAGTATAGTTGAGGTTTTGAGCATCAACATTTACGAAGATTGTTACCTTAATTCCTTTATCTTGAGCTTCTTTAATTCCCTCCAAAATTTTATCATATGTCTCCCTATCTTTCCTGTGAATTCTCCTTTTATCGTGAATTTCTTTGGGGCCATCCAACGTTACTTTTACAATTTTTACATTGTTTTTCTTTAGCATGTCTAAGAATTCAATCAGCTCATAACCATTGGTTATGATATCGAAAGCAAATCCTTTTTTCTTACCCTCTCTTAGAAGATATTCTAAAATTTCAGCATTTTCATACATTAAAGGTTCTCCACCCGTAATTCCAATGCTTTCCCGTATCTTATCTTTATCATTTACAGCGATTTCATAAAATTTATCAATCATTTCTCTGCTAATTGTGTCCTCTTTATTTATACCTCTTTCATAACAGTAAGTACAAGCAAAGTTGCAGTTGTACGTTATTGCGATACTGTATTTACCCTTTATTCGAGCTTCATTTTGCTCTAAAAAACTGTAAAATAATGCAATTTCTTCTTCCGGCTTTAAGTTTGTAATAAATCCCTCTTTTGTAAGAACTTCTACCACTTCTTTTGGAGTATTATTTAAATTCCTAATTGCTTCAATAACTTCTCTGTCAACTATTAAAGATCGAGAGTTAGGTTTTAAGATAAGGTAGTCTGTTTCATTTAGTTGGACGATATTCACAAGAGAAGAGAGTCTCATAGTGAGTCACCTCTTAGATTCTTTGAATATAAAATCCCTCCTCGAAGAACGTTTTCCCTCTGATTAGATAACTACTGTTGTAGTTAAAGTAGCGGAGCATTTTTCTTGTGCAGTACCTATCAATGCCGGCAATCACGATTATGAACTTCTCGTTGTTCCATGGGTTTCTTAAGGTTTGAACGACTCCTAATGGATATTCTTGAGGAACTACGGCATCTGATTTAACCACCTTAATACTTTCGTTTGAAAAGATGAACGAAATTGGATTTTCAACAGCCGTGAAGTTTCTTACAAGCTTCCAGTCGCCGTTAAAAGAAAATTTCACCACAAGTTCTTTGGTTAGGTTCTTAGTTAATTCATTTGCTCCAGGCCCTCCAATTACTACTAAATTGCTCTGAAGGTCTTCATTTGTGAGTTCGTTATCACCCTTAACTTCAACCGATATCCCCGCACTTCTCAACCAATTAGCAAGCATTAGTGCAGACTCCTTATCATATTCATTTCCCCTCTCATCCGGATTCTGCGTCCCGTAAACTATGATGACCCTCTTATCTTTGTAAATTCTATTTACTGCCCAAAACCCATTTACGGGCATTCTTGAATTAAAGTATCTGCTTAGGTTGTCTTTCGTTACCAGCTTTCCCACAACTTCCGGTATCTGACTGAATGAAATGTTTTCTTGAAATGCTTTAGCCAAATCCTCAACAAGAACATAGCCGATAGTTGCATCTTTCAGAATGAGATACTCTGCGATGGTAGAGTTGTAGTGTTCTGCAAGATAATAATGGGTAAAAGCCTCAACCAAGTTTTCGTTTAGATATGCCCCACTTGTGGAAAAATCCAGATTATATGCCGTAAAAGGAAGCTCTTCTAAAACTTTTTGATAGATGAAGCGGTACTCTGATGACATGCCAAGCCTATCAGAATCCAAAAATGCATGAGCAAACTCGTGGATGAAGAAAGCCCTAAACATATAGTCTTTGATTGCTTGAATGTTTGGCAAGCCAGTGTAACGCAGATTGTCTAAATAACTCCTCGGTATAGATCCAATCATGTAAGCTTTGGTTAGTATGTGGCGTGAGTGGAGGTGAATGAAAAGGGAATATGAAAGCTCGACTCGATACTCAGCGTATTTCTTTCCAGAACGATTCTCAAGCTCTTTAATAAAGTCCCACTCTTTAAAAACATTCTGAATTGAGATAAGTGCTTTTTCATATTCACCCTTATGGGCATTATAGAACTTCATGAAGTTACTCTCCCTGGCAAAATCTGAAAGCTCAGCATAGAAACCAGATAAGTCTTCTTGATCTTCTAGGTATTCTCTAACTGCTAAACTGCTTGCCCATTTCCATAAGTTTTCATCTTTGATATAATTAGGCAGGTCTTTGGGAAACATTTGTTGCATCGACTTCACTGCTACATGATCCTTGTAGGGGGCAAAGTACGTCAAAACGTCATCAACATAGCTTTGAGGAGCAATTATAAAATCATCACTGCCATTAAATGTCAGAATATACACCACAGCAAACAATTCAAGGTTGGGGTTTATCTTAACAATCACTTTTGGGAAGTTTTGGGTGTTCCCAAGTGATGTGGCTGTTGGCAAAGAGAAAATTACTAAGTAAATAACCATCACTCTGAGTAAAATATTTCTCATTCCTGTATCCTCCTCTCTTCTTTTAACTTCTGTTTGAAGTTATAATATAAAACTCCTTCCTCCAGTATGATCTCTTTGCCTAAACATGTGGTACATTCTAGGAGATTGCACTTCCCTATTTTAAGCCTCTGATATTCTTCATAACTTAGGCCCATAATGGGGCATCCCCCTGCACAAATAGGCAAAAGATTACAACTGTAACATTTTCTAAGGTTTAGAGTATTACGCTTCCTTAAGGCAGATAACTGCTTTGCGTATAATTTCTGTTTGGGGTAGTATTCTCCAATAGGATATAATTGTCCCTCTGCAAATGCAGCACATGGATATACCTTGCCATCCGGAGAAAAACTGCCTCCAATCCCAGCTATTCCCGCACAATGATACAATGTTGGATTAGGAATTTTTCCTTCTATTATCAGTGAATAAAGTACTCTCATACTTCCTCGGTTATCATCCACATGAATGTATCTTAACAATTCTGGATGCTCATAAAAATATTCAAATAGTTTTTTTATTATACGCTCTCTACTTGTTTTATAATGGTTGAATTTTTCAGCTCTAATGTTTCCATAACTTTCTACTGTTGTTATTAGAATATTGAAGTTCCCTAGCCATCCTTTCTGCTCTAAGAATTGAATAAAATTGGGTACGTCATCTAAATTTTCGTGATCTACATTCATTACAATTCTCACTTTTTTAAATCCAATTCTTAAGAGACTGTCTATGTTTGAAACTATTTTATCAAAACTCCCAATTCCCCCTTTAAAGGGCCTTCTTTTGTCGTGTACATCTCTTGTACCATCTAATGTCACTTGTATCCTCTCTATGTAATCATTATATTTGCTAATTAGATCAAGATATTTATCTATTGTGGATCCGTTAGTTATAATTGTAATTTTTCCATTCCTCTCTTGAACGTTCTTAAAAATTTTGGATACCACTTGTTTATAACTGGGTAATAATGGCTCACCACCCATTAGTCCAATATGTAGGGGGAAATTATGAGTGCTGTATTGGTCAATAAATTCAAAAGCTTTATCCACATGCTTTGTAGTTAGGCCACCCCACAAAGAAGTTTTGTCTTTATTTTCAAAACAGTAAGAACATGAAAAATTACATTGCCATGTCACGATGAATTCAAACTTAGTTAAGATCACATTGTTAGTAATTTTATTGTTATTGTTGGAGTTTCTGTAAATCTTCGACTCTAAATACTCGATATCACCTATGTTTTTTGGAATTAAAATCTTATTTTCGTAAAGTACTCTCTGTATGTCTTCTGGTATTTTAGACACATCTCTATTTCTTAAAACATCAAAAAGCTCTTTATCGCATTTAATACATGTTTTGTCTAAAACATTTACTACTAAGTACATATTATCCTGTAATTTCGTGAACAATAAATATGGATTTACTCGATAAGTTGTTTTGTCCATTTTAGTTACGACCCCCCTTGTAGAAAAGAGAAATAAAGAAATTTACAGACATTACTCATGGATCAACAAGGCCAAAAGCACATGGTATTCCTTCGGGTCTATCACACCTATCCCCTACGGTTGGGCAGTTTCCATACCCTATACAATCACCATACCCTCCACCACATCCTCCCATAACACAAGCAACCATGTCCTCTGGCTCAACAATCTTCCCATTTTCCACTTTCAATATCTCAATCTTCATTCACAACACCCCCTAAGTTTTTGCATTCACATTTTCGATGAAACGATAAATAAGTTTTACTGCAACTGATTTATAAATCTATGAAACTTATTTATAAATAAAGTGAAACCATTAATAAAGAAAAACAACAGCAATATTTATAAGTAATTTCATCAATTAATGACAGGGAATACATATGATTGAGTCAGTTAACTTGACTAAGTTTTATCCCTCACCAATAAAATCGCTCTTTGACCTGAAAAGTTTGAGAGATTTTCTTGGGAAACCTAGAGAAGAAATTCCAGCCTTGATTGATTTGAATTTCAAGGTTAAAGAGGGTGAGATTTTCGGTCTTCTGGGTCCTAATGGTGCTGGAAAGACAACCTTCTGCAAGATTGCCAATGCATTAGTAATTCCGACTCGGGGTAATCTTTACATCAATGGTTATGATTCAGTGAGGGAGCATGATAAAATCAAGGGCAGAATATTCACGATTTTTGGTGGGGAGAGGGATTTGTTTGGACTTTTTCAATGGCGTGTAAGCGTGGAGAAGAACTTGAAATTTATTGCAGAGCTCTGGGGGATTTCTAAAGTTGAAGCTGAAAAGAGGATTAACTATGCTTTGGAGCTTTTGAATCTCAAGGACAAGAGGAATGAATGGTATCAAAAGCTTTCTGCAGGCATGAGGCAGAAAGTTTATCTTGCACTGCCGCTAATAATTCAGCCTGAAGCTTTAATTTTAGATGAGCCAACAGTTTACTTAGACGTTTTTACAAGAAGAGAAGTCTGGAATGCCATTTTAGAACTCTCTAAAGAATTTAGAACAACAATAATACTAACTACACATAATTTGAATGAGGCTGAAGTGTTATGTGATAGAGTTCTAATTTTTAACAAGAAGAAAATCGCTGAAGGCAAGCCGAAAGAATTAGTCGAAAAGTTCCAAGCCTTAAAAATAGATAGGAAGCTGTTGGTCAAACTCAAGGGCAAAGTTGAAGTTGATGACTTTACCGGGATAACAGAGAAGATTAAAGTTTATACTCAAAACGGTTTCACGTACTTGGAAATCTACATTAAACAAGATCATCTGAAGGATATCCTCGCAATCCTAACAAATTATGACGTCATCGACATTCAAAACGAGACAGTAACCCTCGAAGACGTATTCGCTCATGTGTGCTCATTAGATTCTTATGTTAACTCAAAAGTTGGGAAGAAAGTTGAAAAAGGACTAACAGAGGGGTTAAAACTCAGATAGCTAAGGCAATCCTGTGCTCGTTGTTAAATTCTGGAAAAGCTCTTTAACTGATTTTCCAGAGTTCTTTTCTAATATTGCCACAAAATCGTTTAAATCTCCTTCCCTAAATCTGTATTTTTCAAAGAACTCTCTGAGAGATTGGAAAAATGCCTCTTTGCCTGCATACTCTTCAAGCTTCTCAAGAACCGAGGCTCCTTTATATGCACCAACGGCATAATAAAGGTTGATATCCCTTCCCCATACTTTCCATACTTCCGTTAACGGAACATCTTTTTCTCCATACCTTGTTGCTTTATGATATTTTGAAATCCCATAGTTCCTTAGCTCACGATAACTTTCCTGTGAAATGTTCTGGGCGTATTTTAAAGAGTAGTACCATGGGAAAGCCAGATTGAACCAGAACTGGCTCATGTTTGTGTCAAATGTAACTGTCCCAGGAACCCACCAATGTGCTATCTCGTATGCGTAGCCATATTTGTATCGTACGGGATTGTGAGAATATGCCAGAGTATCAAGCATTAGACTCGAGATACTTATTCCTTTGGGGTAAACAACTTTAACTTTCCCATATCCCGGCTTTCCAAAATATTTCACTCCGAACTCCAGAATCTCTGCGGTAAGGTTGGCGTATCTCTCTGCGGTTTCCTCATCAATATCCATGTAATACACCGTTAAGTAACCGTTCATCAGCTCTATTTTCTTGAATTCTCCAGCAAAAACTGGAATCACACCGCTGAATCCTTGAGGAAATGAAATTCTCCAGACATTGGAAGAAATCAGTTCGCCTGGAGCTATAACTGTTCCCTTGTCAGTTTTGGCTCTAACTTCGATGACGTTAAACAGCTCAACGGAGTTCAGCATGGGACGCAGAAATGTGCCCCTTAAAAATGCAATATCTTCCTTAATTTGTCCCTCTATGTATCCTCTTTTGGGTGCTATTTTCTCAATTTTTGAGTAGTCCCCACTGTATTTAATTTCTATGCTTCCTTTTTTGAAGTTCTTTGCTGGAATGACCACTGTAAAGCTCTGAATGAAGTCAACATTTTCGCCGTTCACTTTAATCTCTTTGATGTCAATCCTTGGTGTTCTTCTGAAATAGATGTACGGCTGTGAGGTAACGTTGCTGTAAATTACAGCTCCCTCAAACTTTTTCTGCTCCATGCTTATGTTCAGAGTTATTGTCGTTTTTTCTATGTTGCTTGTTTCGTGATCTTCAGTCTCCAAAAATTCAAGGAAATCCTTTTCATTGACAGTTGGAATGTTTCCATTCTTTAATGTGTTTATGAGAGCTTGTGGGCCATAAGTATCTGCAATGTACCTTAGCAAGTCCCCAGCTTCAGCATACAAGGTTTCATTGTATTCTTTTCTTAGGTCTAAGGACTTCAGTTGCTCTATGCTCACGTAGCTTTCTTGAGGGTTCCTTGGTATTCTGAAGTTCAGCACTCCAAACCCAATGACGAGTACATCTGGAAGCTTTTCACCTGCCGCAAATTCCAAAAGCGCTGAAACAATTTCAAACGAGGAGTACATGCCGCTTTCTTCTATCAATGCAATGTGAATTTCTCTTCTCTGGTAATCTACGAACCAGAGCGTATTTTTCCCTGTGATGCTTTTCAAGCTGTCTTTTGATGGATATAGATATATCTTTGCTTTATGTGGTTTGCCTCCAAAAAGCTTGGAATAGCTTTCATATGTGCTGTCTGCACCGAGAAGGAGCATATTGAGCTTTGATTGTAATATTGGATTTTTGTAAACCTCTTCTGGATAGTAGATTTCAAAATATTCTGTGGAATTGTGGAGCCAGCTCTTATAAACCTCCGCATTAATTGATTGTGAGCTTTCTGAAGTCT